>SKSA01000009.1 GCA_007118195.1 Anaerobacillus sp.
CAACCATTGTCGTAATCATTTACTATGGTGAAAAGCAGGCTGAATACTTATTTGGTATCAAATTTTCAAAAGTGATGCGTGTTGTCTATATGTGTGCGATTATTATCGGTGCGATTGGTGGATTGCAATTTGTATGGCAATTCCTAGATCTTCTACTTGGATTAATTATCATTCCAAATGTCATTGCACTTTTATTGTTAAGCAAGCAAGTTCGAGAGATTACTGATGATTATTTTACTAATCATTACAAGAAGGAAAGTGGAAAGGATCCCAACGATCAATTAAAAAAACAGGCCTAATAATTTAAGTAAATTTGATAATTATAATAAATTAGTCACATCAAGCTACATCTAGTTGGGAAGGATTTAACTCAATGGGGAGGATTTAACTCAACTAGATGTAGAAGCTTAGTGGCGTTGAAGCAGCATTTTGAACTTCATAAAAATACATAAAAAGAGGGATAAATATATGAAAACAATTGTAGGAAACTGGCAAACAAAAGAGAGATTGCTTGAATTACTAGTATCATTAGTAAAAATACCTAGTATTACAGGTTCAAAGGAAGAAGTGCAGATCGCTAATTATTTATTTGAAAACATCAAACAACTTCCTTATTTTGAGGACCATGAAAATCATTTGCAACTTCATCCAACCGGTGAAGGACGTAATTTTTTAACTGCACTAGTAAAAGGGAAAGAAACGAGTAAAAAAACAATTATTTTAGTTAGTCATTTTGATGTAGTAGATATTAAAGATTATGGTAAATGTAAAGATCTAGCTTTTGACCCTAAAGCATTGACAGAGCGGTACATTGAAAATAAAGAAACACTTCCGGAATCGGCTCGAAAAGATATTGAACAAGGAAATTGGCTCTTTGGAAGAGGGATTATGGATATGAAGGCCGGATTAACACTTCATATGTCAATGTTAGAAAAAGCGTGCAAGGGTGAGTTTGATGGCAATATTTTATTAGTATCGGTTTGTGATGAAGAAGGCAATTCTACAGGAATGCGTGAAGCGGTTCCTGTAATGTTGCAGATGGCCGAAGAATTTGACCTTGAGTATGTAGCTTGCTTAAATTCTGAACCTATTTTTACTCAATATCCTGATGATCAAAATAATTATATTTATTCCGGTTCGGTTGGAAAATTAAATCCTGGTTTTCTTTGTTACGGAAAAGAAACCCATGTTGGAGAACCTTTATCAGGAATTAATGCGAATCTAATGGTTTCAGAAATTACAAAGGAGATTGAATTAAATCCACAATTTTGTGAGAGTGTTCTTGGAGAGGTGACACCTCCGCCAACTAACTTAATTCAAAAAGGGTTAAAAGATGAATATTCTGCAAAAATTCCACATAACGCAGTGACTCTTTTTAATATGTTTATGATGGAAAAATCAGTGGAAGAAGTAAACACTGAAATTGAAAATGCAGCATTACGAGCCGCAAAAAGAATAGAAGATACTCATTTACAAAGAGCGACGGAGTATTCAAAACTAGGTGGATCGACCCCGAAAGAGGTTAAGGTAAATGTTGTTTTTTATGAAGATTTATTAAATTATGCAAAAGCCACGTACGGGCAGGATAAAATCGATGAGATGATTGCTAACATATCTGCAGATACAACCGGGAAGGATGCACGGGACTTATCGGTTCAGTTGATCGATGAAATTGCACATTTGTGTCAAGAGAAATGGCCAATGATTGTTCCTTTCTTTGCACCACCGTTTTATCCAGCAGTTAATTCGGGTGACAATTTACTAATTCGGTCTGTTGTGGATGAAATCATGGACTATGCTGAGAAAAATTATAATATTGCAATGAAGGAAATTAATTATTTTCCTGGTGTATCAGATTTAAGTTATACAAAGCTTCAACATCCAGCGGACTCGTATAAAGCACTTATAGGAAATATGCCACTATGGGATAATGGATATACAATCCCATTTAAAGATTTGGAAAAACTAAATGTGCCTAGCCTAAACCTTGGGCCGATAGGGAGAGATGCTCATAAATGGACGGAGCGCTTAGATATCGATTATACATTCGAAACATTGAGAGACTTAATGCTAGTTTCGATAAAAAGGTTATTAAAATAGTAAAGCGCACAATTTCATGTAGGAGGTCCTCATGTCGTATCCAAAAGTAACATGGGATGAAGAAAAATTACTATCAAATGCCAAACGATTAGATGAGATTTGTGAGGGGCATGGTATTGATTGGATACCAGTTACAAAGCTCGTCTGTGCAAATGATGAAATTATTAACAGCTTATATACAACCGGGTATAGAGAATTTTCTGATTCAAGAATTCTAAATATAAAAAAAATTAAAAAGCTTCATCCTTCTTGTAAAACTTTACTCTTACGGTTGCCTGCTTTGTCTGAAATTAATGAGGTTATACAATATGTTGATACAAGTTTAGTATCAGAGTGGCGGACGATAGAGGCACTAAATAATGAGGCAATTCGTCAAGGTAAAACTCATAACATCATTTTAATGATAGATGTTGGAGACTTGCGTGAAGGGATTCTATCAGGTGATTTAGATGACATTGGAGAAAGAATAATAGGTTTATCTGGGGTTAAATGGAATGGAATCGGAACCAATTTAACTTGTTATGGTGGGGTAATACCGACAACAACTACGATGTCTAAATTATATTCGTATAAAAGGTTAATAGAAGAGCGCATGAATTATTCGTTACAAATCGTATCTGGTGGAAACTCAAGTTCCTTACCGCTCGTATTACAAGAGGATATGCCGAAAGAAATCAACCAACTTCGATTAGGAGAAGCTCTTTTCTTAGGACGCGAAACTGCTTATGGAAATAAAGTTGACAGGATGTACAATGATATTTTCACATTGGAAGCAGAAGTCATAGAGTTAAAGGAAAAACCATCAGTACCAAGTGGGACAATAGGAATGAATGCGTTTGGAGAAAAACCTACATTTTTGGATCGTGGGATTCGCCAAAGAGCCATCTTAGCCATAGGAGAACAAGATGTGTCTGTTAGTGGGCTTGTCCCTCACGATAAGGGGATGAAAATCCTTGGAGCAAGTAGTGATCACCTTATATTAGATGTATCAGATTCTATAGAACTGGTCTCGGTGGGATCGATCGTTAAATTCCATTTAAATTACAAAGCATTACTACAAGTAATGACATCATCCTACGTTGCCATAGATCGGAAAGTCCAAGCAGATCAAAAATATGAGAGACAGGTTAATCCTTAAATGGTTTAA
>SKSA01000069.1 GCA_007118195.1 Anaerobacillus sp.
GTATTAGCTCTACTAAATGATTCAAAAGCAGGAGCTGTCGTTGGAAAGTTCCGAGTGATCAATAAAAAGAAAAATTTACTGACTCGGTTTATAAACATTGAGACGATTTGTTTTCAATGGATGGCACAAGCTGGACGGTGGTTTTGGTTTAAAATTGCAACGATCCCTGGAACAAACTTTGCGATAAGAAGATCGATTTTAGAGCAGTTAGGTGGTTGGGATGAAAGGGCGTTAGCAGAAGATACGGAACTTACGATTAGAGTGTATAACCTCGGTTACCACATTCGATTTTTCCCGGCAGCTATTACATGGGAGCAAGAACCTGAAGCATGGAAAGTTTGGTGGCGACAACGCACAAGGTGGGCCCGTGGTAACCAATATGTCGTAGTGAAGTTTTTGACGAGAGTTCATCAATTGAATAGAAAAAGTATCATTTTTGACCTTATATA
The DNA here is from genome assembly GCA_007118195.1 of Anaerobacillus sp. Taxonomy (GTDB): domain Bacteria; phylum Bacillota; class Bacilli; order Bacillales; family Anaerobacillaceae; genus Anaerobacillus. Next base: position 450 of record SKSA01000069.1, read on the forward strand.
TTTTTTCTTTACTTATTTTTTATTTTTTATCGGAGTGATTCTTTCGGGGACTATTTTCGTCGTCAATTTGTTTGTTGACCTTGAGCTACAATACGGTATGATTTCAATGATTTTGTGGATATTAGCCTACCTTTTATATGTCACAGAGTTGATGATTGCTTTAAGTATCGAAAAAGCAGAAATGAATAGTCAAAATTTTTTCATCATCTTACTTATGTATTTTACTTATTCGCAATTATGGCTTGCATTAGTGATGTATGCTCTGTTTCTAGAAATAAAGCGGAAAATATTTAACCAAGAGATTCGTTGGTATAAAACAGAACGATTTAAAAATAAATAAATCCCACTATTTATGACTAATGTAGGTGATAAAATGAATCATCGTAATAGTGAAAATGAACAAACAAAAATAACGTTATCTCGTAAAGAAAAATATAAGAAGAAAGGCTATTTAAAGTTGTCATTTTATACACTGTTTTTCATTAGTTGTAGTCTATTAATTTTGTTTAATGGTGAGCGAATCTCTAATTTTAGTAACAGTATATATAATGAAACGACACAGTCTTCGGAGGTAACTGACCACGCCGAGATTAGCGAAATTAATAAAGCGACAGTCGATATAGAAAAAGAGGAGAATACGCCGAGTGTAAAGGATGATATCGAAAACCCTAGTTATCAATTAGATAAGATAATAATAGAAGAAAGTGAAAAGACCATTGAGCAAGAGGGGGAAATAATCCTTTTAGGTGAAGATGATACCATTTTAAGAGGTGGAAATGGTAAAAGAGATATTTATTTTTCATTATCACCGAGTGAATTAGGTAATGAAAGTTATATTGAATTAACAGTCAGTTCTTCAGGTTTGTTACTTCCGGAACTTTCAACAATGACAGTATTATTAAATGATCACCCTTTAAAAAGTTTACGATTTGCACGTACTTTTGAATATAACAGAATTGTCATTCCGTTAAAGAGTACATTGCTTCGAGAAGGAGTTAATCATCTTTCGGTTCAATCTGACACTTATATTAATAATGATATTTGTGTACAGGTAAATGACCCGGCTAATTGGGTCATTATTCATAAAACTTCCTATATTTTTATTGATAGTGAGCCACTTTATACAACAGACGACTTCTTAAAAAACTTCCCATATCCGTTTGTAAGGTCTCAAGGAAAACAGCAAGTAAATACAAGTATCGTTATCCCTGACAATAGTAGTGGAGAGTCGATAAGAATAGCATTGCAATTAGGACAATTTTTATCAACTGAAACTAACGATGAAGAAGTTGTTCCGATTGTTTTTGAAAGTGAATGGCAAGAAACGAGTGAAAAAAAGCATCTTATTGCCATCGGTCCTCTCGAAGCTTGGAACGGGAAAGTTGCAGAACTGATGACAAAAAAACAACTACGATTACCAAATAACGATATTTTTTTGCATAATGTTATCGAAAAATCAGGGGATGTAAATAGACAAATTTTATTTGTGATTGGTAATGAAAAAGTATTGAATGAAAAAATTTCAGTTTTAACAGTACCAGAAATCACACGTCAATTAACAGGAAATTCGCTACGTATTAGTCACTTACCTAAAGTTGAACAAAGCGAAGTAATTCGAGAAGCAGGTTTACCAATTACAGAGCGGTCTTTCTTATTAGATGATACTCGTTTAAATAGTGAAACATTTTTTTTACAAGTACCTGCTTATTGGGCTTTTAATGAAGGGGCCGATTTCAATTTATCATTTAGAGCGTCACCATTATTAAAAGTATGGAAAGATCATGAGTTAATTAATCAGTTAGGGTTAACAATTTTTATAAATGAAGAGCCATTTACGGTCCCGCTACGTAAAGTTCTTGATTTTGATAATATCGATGATCAATATTTTTATCAGTTTCCAATTTCTAATCATTTGATTTCTGCTAATCCGTTCATTCCTGTTCGTTTTGAGTTTAACTATCCGTTTACACAGGAAGGTTGTAAGCAAAATTACAATAGTGGAAATTGGATTACGGTCGAAAAAGAGAGTAGCCTTGTTATACCGCATGAAATCAATCGGAGCTTTTCATTCACGCATTGGCCGGGTGCTTTTATGAATGAAAATGGATATGAAAAAATAGCATTTGTTGTCCCGGAAAATATTCAAGGAAATGGTATAAATCAGCTTTCGTTAATTGTTAATCACTTATCAAGTTACGATCAATTTGATCATTTTACCATCGTTCAAGGTAATTTAAATAAATTTTCTAAAAACGAGCTAGCCGATTATCATTTCATCGTATTAAGTAGTGAAGTAGATCCCAATTTCCTAGAAGAAATTGAATTAATAATTGGTGATAACGAGATAAACTTACATGATTATGGATTTTTAGAGGAAACAACTAAATATGTTGCGAGGTTAAAACCATCTCCTTTTAATGAAGATAAAGCAGTCGTACATTTTTCCGCTCTTGTAAATAATGAGTATGAACCTTATTTGTCTAATGACTTCTTCCAATTTTTAGGTGATATAGAACGCACGAAAGAAAGTACGATAGTAGTGTTTAATAAAGGGGACGAAGTATTTACTTATGAGAAGGAACACAATGGTCAAAATGGGATTATACAAGTGATAGATAATATCGATACGAAAGATATAACGATTTACAGCATCATATTTGTTACTATTTTTGTCATTGCAGGACTAACTTTTTTGTATTTGTTAAGGAAAAAGAAGAGGTAAGTTTAGCATATGGATAAGAGGGTGGCCCAAAAGTGTCTGACAACCACGCGTAAACTACTTTATATAGACA
>SKSA01000309.1 GCA_007118195.1 Anaerobacillus sp.
GTTGTACCTTTCTTGGAAGTGATCTTTATGATTAGCGCTTGAAGAAGTCTTCTCTGTGGCAGCTCGTCCTTCAAAAGGGCGCCAATCGTCGGTATAAGCTTCAAAAGAGAAACTTGTAACGACCTGTAATTCCCCTAATGAAGAGTGCATTAAAATAAGTTCATCATCATTAGCGATAATGACTCCACTTGAAGGGAAATCATTTTGAATTTGCTCTATTTGATTTAGTTCCGGTTGATCTTCCCAAAAAAATTGAGTTTCAACAGGTAGTTGTAAAAAATGGACGGAAAAAAGTTTGGCATCACTTGAAGCAAATATAATCACGCTCTTTTGTAAATTGGTAACGGAATTTTGGATCGTCTTTTCTACCTTTTTCTTAAGTACCTTATAACGTTTCAATTCTTTATCGTCACTTCCGACTTCAATATAAGACTCTAATTTCTTTAAGCCATTTTTTAGTCTTATTTTCCAGGAACCATTTTGACACTCACTGCGATCTGTATTTAAGTAGATCGTTAATACCTTTTTCCCTTTTTCCTGTTCAAAACTTTTCAATTCTTTAACTACATTGCTTAAAGCCACTAAGTAATCCCCCTTTAAAGTTTGGATTACTATTCCTTAACCGATTTTTTCAAATGATAAACATTTGAACACTGAGCCCCCTCAGCTCCAAGGTAAAAAGGTATACAAAACCAGCATAACGAAGCATCGTCACTATCTACTATGTAAAAACTCGATGTTGCTTTCCAACTTTTTAGTTTTCCAACTATCCAACAAACCAACTTTTACGCAAAAAAGAAGGCAACCACGTTTTGTGATTACCTTCATAAACCATAAACACATTACTGCCTATTCAATGTCGATGTTGTAGGGCCGTAACGGTTACTGTCTGCCGTAAACACCTCCAGTGATGATACTAGCTAATGTTGAACTACCTTGTTCAATGCTATCACACCTCTCTTGAGATGTTGCTTTTTAGAAAAACGTAATGCTTCACAAAAATGTGTCAGCCTTTGTTTTTCTTATACTTTAGACTTTTAACAAAGGTTAAAGGTCTAAAGCAATAGAAGCGTACTTTCCTTACATCTTATTGAATGATTGGCTAGTGAATATGGTTTTGTTTGAAGAGGACTATGTCCTCCTCGCTAATTATGTTGTACAAAATAAAAAAACTTATGCATCATCTTTTTCTTCTAAATTCTGGGGTGAAACTTCTTCAATAAAGTCTTCTGCAACGTTCTCTTCTTCAAACTTTTGTTTACACGTTTCATACATATCGACAAGTTGATCTTTTGTTTGTTGAACGGTACCTACCATTTCTGATGAGCTATGTTTTAAATGCTTAATGTTTTCAGAAAGTGCTTTTAAATCATGATTTGTTTCATCAATGACTTTCGTAAATTTTTCACTTGTATTCTTTAGTTGTTCAACAATTTCGCCCCTATTTTCATTTAAAAATTTCAAAACATCTGTTGACGTACGGTAACATTTCGTAAAGCAAGAGCTTAATTTTGTCTTTGATTTGAGAGCAACAACCGCTCCGCCAACAACTCCACCAATAATAGCACCACGGATTAACATTTTTTTCGTTTGTTCTTCCATTTCTCCACACCCACTCCTTGTCAACCTGAAATATACAGTTATATTTTAACAATAAAACGCTCACAACAGTATCTTAATTTTTAAATTATTTACTGAATGAATAACCACTCACTTATTCATAAAAAAATGTAAATTTTTGACCCACTGCTTGTAAAGGGCGTTATACCATTGAATTTCCTATTCGAGTAACTATTCTCCATTTTACTTATCTTAACATGTATAATAAATGATCCCATTCTTTTTATACGTTTCTATAATTTGTCGATCCTCTAATAAATCTAAGTGACCAATAATTTCGGACATTGTTAATGTCGGCTCTTTCTTGTAAATATGTGCAAAATAGCTTTTACATAGCTCAAAACTAGTGATGCCATCTTTTGAAATAAGCGTTTTTAATTTCCCAGCCTTTTCGTCTTGCTCTTGAAACCGTTTGTTTAGTAACGCTTCAAGGTTTTCAATATTTTTTCCGTGACCTGAAAAAACTTTTCTGACGTGAAGGTTCAGACATTTCTGTAAAGATTCTCGGTATTGCAGTAAAGTTCGTGGACGTAAATGCCCCTTTGCATAAGGTGGCTCCAATAATGCGTTTGACGAAATATGTTCGATAATATGATCGCCACCAATCATTAACCCGTCCCCTTCATTGTATAAAGAAATTTGACTTTGAGCGTGACCTGGAGTTTCAATAACCGTCCAGTCTTGTAAGCCATCGACTCGATCACCCTCACAAACCTCTACATCTAGTCCTCTATTGCCAGTAAAAGAAAGATAATAGCGGTTATTTGTCACCATTTCCTTTATAATTTCCGCCGGAACCCCATGCTCATCGTAAAATTCAGCAATATACTTTTCAATAAACGATAAAAATTCTTTCTCTTTTTTTAACCACGGTTGACATTTTTTATGGCCAACAATTGCTGCATTGGGAAATAAGTCTTCGATTAAACCAACGTGATCAGGATGATGGTGAGTTAAGACAACTTGATCAATGTCACTAACCAAATACCGGTGCTGTTTAAGCGCATTGACTAAAGCTTCCTTCGCCTCTTCAGTCTTAGGTCCTGTATCAACAAGAGTTAGAGCATCACCTTTGATTAAGTATATATTTACTGGACCAACCAAAAACGGTGTTGGCAAAATAATTTTTTCAAGGCATTTCGCTTTATATAACATTTTTTTCTCCTTTCATTCATCAATAAGTTTATTTTACAATAATATAATATAAATTGTTATAATTTTTTAAATTTTTATTCAATTCACCAAATGCGGCTTTGCGACGTGTAACCGCAGGAGCAACTTCTAACGAATTTTAGAGGCTCGCTCAAAAACTCGACCAGCATAAATGTATTTACACAAAAAAAGAGCTTAACCGAAGTTAAACTCTTTAACATTTAATTATAGGCTTCTGTTAAAAATACATCTGTATCTAACTTTTCAAAACCATCATTTTGGGGCTTTTTAAGTTCTTTAAGTTCTTTACTTAAACGTTGAATTTGCTTCTCCATTTCTTCAAGAACTCTTTCATCTACAGTGACTGGCATATGTGATTCCCCCTATCCATTTTTATAACTAAATTATAACGAAATATTATTTTTTCTATTTGTATGAATATTCTAATAAATTAGA
>SKSA01000224.1 GCA_007118195.1 Anaerobacillus sp.
CTACATTTTTACGGTGGCATTGACGAGTACGGAAAAGATATTTTTGCCACAAAAAGCTTCGGAAACATCGATATCACGGCATCGAACGAACAATTGAAAAACACTGCCGAAGCATTAGCGACCCTGCAACAGCATTCGCTCGACGGAGTTACACGTAACAACGTGTATGATGTTCACAATTTATAAGAAATCTATGAAACTACAAAAACGGAGGTGAATGTAAATGGCTAAAAAAATTGACTTGATTTTTAAAAATGAAGAAGGGCGTAATGTCACTCTTTCTTTAAACGACCCTATTGAGCCTGTTGATCCAGCACAAATTTCTGCAGTGATGGATCAAGTCCTTGCCGAAGGTGCTTTTATTACGAGCGGCGGCACACTTGTTAGCAAATATGCGGCGCGCATTGTTGAGCGCACTGTCGAAAATATTGAAATTCCATTTAACTAACGGCTTCTATTTAGCCCCACCTAAGCTTACGGTGGGGCTATACATGCATTTATATTAGAAGGGAGTTGAACCAAAATGGAGATGTGGATCCCGTTACTTAGTGAGTACGGCTTTCCGATCATGATCACTCTTTATTTGTTACATCGGATAGAAAAAAAGCTAGATCTTCTTAACGATTCGATGAAACGATTAACGATTCAGCTTGAACGAACGTACGTCACTGATGAAAGCCGGACACAACTGAAATATGAGGCATAGTTCAAAATGAGGAAGGGTTTTTACTACGTCAGCCTATCAGGTGAAGAAGCTGCTTCACCTGATGATCAACCTTACTTATGTTAGTCGATCATTAAAAGACATGAGAGGAGAAGATATCCATGAAATCAGGGAACATTAAGCAATACGCTCATTTAAGTGAGTTTACAACTGTCGAACAATTTAACGAGTCGAATCAACGATTTTTAGAAAAATATGAAGGGAAGTTTACAAAAGGAGAGCGACTAGCTTTTGACGTATTGACTCGCTTTAGCGTAAAAGAAATTGGCATTTGCAACGCTCGAGTATGCAAACTTGTACAAGCCGCTCAATCACAAAAAGGAGGAATCTCTCGTTCTACATTTGAACGGATGCTTCGAAAAGCAAAACAACTCGGCATCATCACCATTTACAATACGATAAGAGAACAAGGCGGATATTCGCACAACGTCTATGTTTTTCACCGTTTTGACAGAACGGATCGTCACAAATTGACGGACCGCCAAACACCGAAAAACGAAGCTCCCCCAACGATTCAAAGTCCAAAAAAGCCTCAAGAAACTATAAATCTTGAAAACAAAAAAATAACTGAAATACATCGTCCTATTCATTTAGAATCTTTAGATTATACCTTTGTACCAAGCTACGTTCCTGATCAATTTACGCGAAATGTGAAACCGTTTTTTAGTACTGCAAAAAAAATATGCGAACTTTGGGATCGAGCATTGATCGCCTACCGATCGATGAAATTTTACGAACCGATTGAGGATTTCCTCCCTACGATTATCAAAGCGTTTAAAGAAACGGTTTACAAATGGAAGCGTAAAAAAATTGAAAAAAGTTTCATTACATACTATTACGGCACAGTCGCAGGAATGTTGGCCGTCGAAAAACGAAAACAAGTTGCCTCCCAAAACTCTTTTTACGATTGGTTAGCGATAGAATAATGGCTTTTATTCTAGAGAGAATATCACCATGTATCCTACATTACCTATTATTTTATGTTTCTATTTTCACCAATGGTAAAATAATGTCCACCGTCGTTCCCATGTTTTCCTCACTGCTAATCGTTATCACACCTTGATGGTCCTTAATGATTTTATAACTAATCATTACGCCAAGACCTGTCCCATCAGCTTTTGTCGTATAAAAAGGTTCTCCTAATTTAGCTAACGCTTCTTTTGGGATCCCACACCCTTCATCTTGAAAGCAAATATGGACTTTGTCATCCTCAGTTTTCTCGACGGAAACATAAATATTTCCACCTTCATCAGAAGCATCAACACTATTTTTTAATAAATTAATAAAAACTTGCTTTAACTGATTTTGTTCACACAAGACTGATAAATGATTATTCTTATAGTGCCGCCAAACTTTTATACTTTTCATATTTGTTTGTGTGTGGAATAATAAAATGACCGTATCTAATATTTCACATATGTCTTTTATTTCCATTTTCTTCGCCTGAGGTTTCGATAAAAACAAAAACTCACTAACTATTAAATTAATCCTATCTAACTCTGTCTCAATGACGGAAAAATACTTCTCGAATTTATTTGACTCTTCAGTAAATTCATCTTTCATTAGTTGAAAAAAACCTTTAATAGAAGTTAGCGGATTCCGAACCTCATGAGCAACGCCTGCTGCTAATTGTCCAATTAAAGAAAGTTTTTCGCTCTTTACGAGTAAGTCTTCAACACGTCTTTGTTCGGTAATATCAATAGCAAACCCTTGTATTCCAGTTACTTTTCCTTTACGAATGACAGGAGTTTCTAAAATCTCTAGTTCAACTCCGTGTCCACTTTTATGGCGCAATACCGCTTTATATGTCGGCATTTGATTACCTTTTAATAACGCTGCTTTTGTCATTTCCTTGACTACTTTATCGGTAGGGTCACCACTTAATAAAAACTCAAATTTTTGTCCAAGAAGCTCATCGGGGGAATAACCTAAAATAGAGGAAATGGATGGAGAGATATACTCCCAATAATGATCAGGATCATGAATATAAAAAAAGACATGATCACTCCCTCGTAATAAAAACTCAAACTGATCAATCACTTCTTTTACTTCAACTTCATTATTCCTCAATATAATCCCTCCAACAAAGTAAGCGCTTTCATCCATTATAATTTAAAAAAGGCGTATTTAAAAGGCATTTGTTAAGATAATATCTAAAACCTCTAAGCTTTGTTCCGGCCATTTTTAAAACTCTAGTTTTCTTAATCACTTGAAAAATATGTAGATATATAACTAATTTTGTAAAAAGATCTTGCTACTTTTGTCGCAATTTGTAATAATAATTTATGTAATTTGTTTTGAAAAATAATCCGATAATGGCAAACTTATCGAAAGGTAAGGACGCAAAGCTGCGGGCCTAAAGTACTATTGTACAATGGTAGCCGAGCCACCGAAGAAGACAAAAGGCAAACCTAGGTTCCCTTTAGGTTTGCTTTTTTTTAATGCTCAAAAACAAAAATCGGATCGTTTCAAACGAGAAAAATATATTGTGACAACTGTCATAA
>SKSA01000070.1 GCA_007118195.1 Anaerobacillus sp.
CCTCAATGCTCTACTCGTTCGTTACTAATTAAAACTTACTCTTATACGTCCATTTTCTATTATGGTTCGTTGTTTCCGGAAAATGGTCTCCAGCCTTCAGTTTCACTTTTTTTGGATTTTGAACCATATCACCTGTTTCACCAATCTCTACATAAATCCCATTATTCGGTGCTTTTTGTCCATGGTCAAATTGACGGTTTTGCCCCATTCAAATCCACTCCTATTCATTGATAATGAATTCTTTCTTAATATGGATTTGTTTAAGAAGATTATTAAGGAAATTACAGGTAATTTAGAAGAATATTCCTACTCCTATTACAAAAATAACGCTATTAGCAATTTCAATCAATCCAATTTGAATTGGCTTGTATTTTTTTTGTTTTTGCATCATCCACGATTTTATTGAACTTATTAAAAATAATAGTGAAATAAGTGGCATCCCTACAATAATAAAAATGATCACAGTGAAGCCATGAAAAACGTTAGATTTCCATAAAAATTTTTTATTTCCATTTTCTCGTATTAATGTTTTTACATGAAACACACTAGCAGTAAAGAAAATGATGTTAATTGCCATTAATATAAAGGTGATAGCTTCAATTGTGCCAGTTCCAATGTAATATGAAATAACGACTAAAAATGAAAGTGCAATGATCGCACATAAATCATTAAAAAAGAGTCGTTCTTTTTTTAACTTGGCAAAAACGATGTTCAGTAAAAAAAACGGAATAATAAACAAACTAATTAAAATTATTTCTGGATGGAGATATAAAACCGGAAATGTAAAAATAGCACCAATTGTTACATAAATGAAAAATGATGGCACCGCTATTTTTTTTAGCTTTGGTTGTCTCACTACAGTTAATAATGGAGCAGAAGCAAAATAAAATGCTAAAATACCTATAAAAAAGATGAGATGAAGCCACGTTACTTCACTCGCAAACATTCCTATTAAATAAGGTACAATTAACATTGCCCATGCTCCGTGTTCTCTAGGTATAAACCATTTCATTAAAATCCCTCATTTCTATATTCAACAAGTTTTGATCCTAGTAATTACACTTCTATTTTACTGAAAAAGTGATCAAAACTAAGTGATTATTATCACTTACTAAAGTCGTTCACACAATTGTGATATTTTACACTGTGTAAATATAGTTTTCTTGCTATTATGATTGTATTATCGCTGTTTTAGTAAACTTTATTGCATTATAAGACTTTTATTATGATACGATTGATTGGGGTTGATAGAAATGTTACAAGTTATATTCAAATATGAAGGTGAACAACCTATTTTTGAGACATTACGAGAATTAAATTTTAAATATAGTGATGGTAATTACGTTTTAAAAAATAAAGAATTAGCATATTCACTTTCGATTGAAAACGACGCTACAACAAAGAAACTTGTTTTACAGTTTCCAAAAGAATTATCATTTGAGCAATATAAACACATTCATAAAATCATCCGATTAATCGCAGAAAAGCTAGTAGCTATTATCGATGACCATTTAGCGTTAATGGGGTATTTAGAGGACGGTAAAGAAGCCTATATTTATCATGGCTGGAATCAGTGGGTCCAATTTTTAGAAGGGGCAAAGCACGTTTCGATGGAAGGTCAAAAGGTTCAAGTGTATGATGATCAATTACTCATTGCCGAGGGAATTTTAATCGATGCAGTAAAAAACGAGGCCTCTAACGATGACTTCAAAATCATCCAATGTACAGTGATTACAAAGGATGGTGAAAAAGCATTGATGGGAGAAGACCTGAAGATTATTCCGACAGGGGAATTTTAGTAGTTTTGAATTTTGAGTTATGTAGGCAAATACTACGCAGCCACTTACTTAGAGCAGAAATTTTTTTGGATTTTATAACTTCATTAGGGAGACACTTGAAAAAAGACTAGCATTTTAATTAAAAGGGCTGTCCGAAACAAAGTGTCAGACTCTGTTAGGCACCAAAATATAGACGTATGTTAAAGATATATGCCTATATTTCAGTAGTTTTTTTCTAGTGTCTGACACTTATCGAACAACCCTTTTACCTAAATCGTGCATATCTCTACAGGGCAATCACCACAGTGTAAATAATCCTTTAAGAATTGAATATCTTTAACAGTAATAAAACCTTTATCAACACTTATGATCTTATCTTTTTTAAGGTCATTTAGCATTCGGTTAACACTTTCTCTCGTCGTGCCGATATAGTTAGCAATATCTTGATTTGTTAATTGAACATTAATCAAAATTCCTTCGTCTGTTTTCACTCCATAGGAATTACTAAAGCGAATTAATGTTGAATAAAAGGCGCCAGTTTTACCACAAAGAATTAAGTCACGAAACTTTGCTTGAGTGGATTGTGTATGTCTTGCAAACCATTTCATAAAGGCAACCGCAATTTCACCATTTCGTCGAAAAATTTCCTCTAACGCCACTCTCTCAAACTTAACAAGAACAGCATCCTCGATTACTTCGGCAGTAACACTAATAGACATATCGTTAAACAAGCCTACTTCACCTACTAGTTCATCTGTTTGTTTCAAATGAACACTAAACTCTTTTCCATCAGCGGTCATTTTACTTAGGCGAACTTTCCCCGAACGTATTAAATAAACACTTTCAGGAAAATCTCCTTCATAAAATAAAAAAGTTCCACTAGGTACGTTAATTTCCAAGCCAATTGATAATAACAATTCTTGGTTTTCTTGTGACAGCTCATTAAAGAAACGCTTCATTTGCAGCTCTTTCTTCTCCATTAAGAAAACCTCTTTTCATTTTAGAGTAATTTAACATTATTATTTTGAATGCAGAATAGTAATATTATTTATTATATTATCACTATGCATATGTTATTAAAAGAAAAATGTTTAAGTAATCATAAAGTTTTTCAAGGTGAATTATGTCTATTTTGTGGACATAAACAACACTTTTAGATTGTACCACGAAGCGAACGATAAGTAAAACGAATTAAAAGTTAAAAAGGAGCCGATTAGGCTCCTTTTATTTGTTGCTTATTTATACTGGTTGCCACTTGTGCTTGTAACTCTTTTTCTTGTTGTGCGATATCAACACTTGATAGTTCATATTCTTCACCATGTGATCCTTTAGGCTCATCTAAAAATAGAAGGCAGAAAAGAAAACTAAAGAACGCTCCACCTGCTAAAATAAAGAAAAATGTTTGTGGAGTTACTA
>SKSA01000286.1 GCA_007118195.1 Anaerobacillus sp.
AGCTGAGCTAAGCCCCCACATTTTATACCGCTAAAATGATTATAGACAAGAAAAGCAAAAATATCAACTAGATTTTCATTTCCATTTGAAGAAAAATCGACCGATCTTTAATCCTGCTTAAAATAAGACAAACAAGACATAATAGGCAGCTCCTGCGACAACTGCCGATATCAATGCAGTTAGCACGTTTTCTTTTATAATTTTCTTATGTTTCACAAGGTCAAACATAAACCAGCCGATAAAAATAGTGAAAATAAAAACGATGACCTGTACCAAAGTATAACCCGCCCCCTACTTCCTTTAACTCTTACTATCTTAATATGTTTTTCGGTAGATGTAAAATACAAAATATTTTACGTAAAAGTATTATTAAGGAGAAAATATTCCGACATCAAAGTTTATTGCGGGACCATTTGCTACGACTCACAACATCTCGGTCTCACGCGACTTTTTGCTCCTGCTCGTAACAGTTTCGAGTACGCGAAAACTTCTCGCGTGACTTTTTTCTCCTACTTATAACATTTTCAGGTACGCGAAAACTTCTCGCGTGACCCTACCCTTCTGCTTGAAACAAATACGGGAACGCGACGGCTTCTTACGTTACCTTTCTCTTCAATTCTGACTGAATGCTGCGAAGTTAGACGCGATCACCCTAATTTTTTCCACTAAATGGGACATACTAAACAACACATCAATTTTTTTCGGGGGTATTTAACATGAATTTTTCAGCTGTAGCCCATACGTACGCCCGTTTTCCAGTGATCGTTCGTTTATTTTTAATGGTAATTTTTTTAATTATTACAGCGGGATTTGCGATTCATTTTATTGAGCCTGAAACGTTTCCTACGATTTTTGAAGGGATTTGGTGGGCGATTGTAACAGCATCAACGGTTGGCTATGGTGACTATGCTCCGGCAACACCTTTAGGACGTTTTCTTGCCTTTTTTGTCATTATGTTTGGGATTGGAGTTGTTTCTTTTTTCGTGACAACGTTAGCCTCTTCCACCATTACAACGCGTAATGCCTTAAAGCATGGTGAACTTGAATTTAAAAAAGATGGTCATTTCGTCATTATCGGTTGGAATGAACGTTCGAAAAATATGATTATACATTTGCAAAAATTAAATCCACGGCTTGAAATTGTTTTGGTGGATCAAACGATGAAACAATGCCCGTTAAAAAATAGTCAAATCCATTTTATACGCGGCAACCCTCTACAAGATCAAACACTTAAGCGAGCGAACATTGAAAAAGCACATACAGCAGTAATTACGGCTAACTTGCACGGTCATGAATCCGAATCTGACGCGAAAAGCATTATTACATTGCTTGCCTTAAAAGGATTAAATCCAGATCTTTACACCGTCGTAGAAATTTTAACACCTGAACAAAAAAATAATTGTATGCGCGCTGGTGCAGATGAAATTATCGAAACATCGTTACTTACAAGTTTAGCAATGGTCAATAGTACGTTATATCACGGGATTACAAAGGTCATCCACGAGCTTCTCGAGCATGAAAAGGACCATATGCTGCTTTATGACGAAGTTCCGAGACGCTACTTTGGTATACCCTTTCAACAATGTCGACTAGATTACGAACGTCAAGATAAGCTAATTATCGGAATCAAAAGAAGTGATCAAGTGACGTTTCATCCGACGAGCTCTTTTGTACTTGAAGAAGGGGATCAATTTATTGTGATAAAGCGGTAAAAACTCAGGGGACAGAAGATCGTTCTTTCCCCTGAGTTTTTCTTTTAATTTCTACTAAAAATACAGCACAGCTGCGATGAATAATATTTTGTTGACTTCTGTATCGTTTAACTTGTAGTAACTCCATGTATTACTTTCGAAAAAATTGGATGATCGCAAGTTCTTAAATGGAAATAGCCTTACTTTTTTATCCATTATCAACGCTTTTATGTAAAAAAAGATGACTCACCTTTCATTCACTTCAATCTTAAAGGAAGAATTCTCCCTTGTTTTAAGCTGAAGTAATCGATAAGCAATTGAGTCATCCTCATTTTTAATTTAATCCTTAAATGGTTTAAGGGTTATAGACCCCCACCTCAACGCGTAGCGTAGGTGGGAACTTTTAATCAGGTGGAGTTGAGACTCCATCTGATTTCTCGATGTTTCAGATTGCTGAAACAAGTTCGCTTACATATTAATCTTTAAGTACTGCTTCTAATTCTTTCACGAGGTTTTGTCCAGTTAAGATCCACTGCTGTGGAAACTGAGCGTCACTATCAACGGGTTCTTGGAATTGGTTAACCCACGGGTTTGGGTCTACCGCATGATCATCTAGTCCTTTATTATATTTATGAGCGAGTAAAAATGGTCGACCAAGTTGAACGACTACGCCACGTTGATCCAACATACCTTCGACAGCTGTGAACGGAACACGCAAAAATAAGTAACTCACTTCATCATCCATTTTGTAATCAAAATAGCCGTGGTCATAATCCCAGTTACCACCTATATCGTAGCCTAACGGTTTTAATTTTTTTTCTAAGTCAATTAACTTGTGCTGTTGGTTTTCGATTTGCGACGGAACTTCGATCATCGTCTTTACCTCCTAAAGAACAACTTTGCTAGCTTTAGGTTGCCCTACTGGCTTGTAAAAATGTAAAAGATATCATATGATTTTTCTCCACTGGGCTGTAGCAAAAGTTGCGACATGAGAGGCCTTATTTTGTCATTTTCTTTGTTTTTAAAGAATTATCGGACACAAGAGCCCTTATTGCCCTCCATTTTAGTGAATTTTACACTTATTTCAGTAAATAAAGACTCTCCTGTCCGATAAATCAGAAAAACATTGTAATTTACGAAAATAAGGGCTATGATGTCCCATAAATTTTTAAGGCGCTCGTAAGTCTGTTAAAATACTGGCTCGAAAAAAACCAGCCCTTCTTCCGAGCTGGTTTTCAAATCTTATTTATTTAAACGCGCTTCTAACTTCGCTTTTTCTTCTTCAAATCCTGGCTTACCAAGTAAAGCAAACATGTTTTTCTTGTACGCTTCAACACCTGGTTGGTCAAATGGGTTAACTCCTAGTAAGTAGCCGCTAATTGCGCATGCTTTTTCGAAGAAATAGACCATGTAACCGAAGTGGTATGGCGTTAGTTCTGGGATCGATACGATTAAGTTTGGAACCCCACCGTCAGTGTGGGCAAGCATCGTTCCTTC
>SKSA01000056.1 GCA_007118195.1 Anaerobacillus sp.
AAGGATGGCTAAGACTAGGCTGACACAACCTGAAGCTCCAAGGATACGTCCATATTTCAAATAGTTTTTTCTGCATTCAAGATCACGTTTCATTTTCTTTACAAATATAAACGTGTGAGTCATTCCGTAGAATAATAGTAAAGCTAAAGAGAATAAAGCAAAAATAGCACTGTACACTCAATCATCCCCTTCTTTACTTACTCATTTTTCTTATATTATTACGGTAGTAAGAATAATATTATTGAAATATTATATTCATATTCAAACTTCCGCAAAAATGTGATAATCTAATAAAAAAACGGACATCTCTATATTAAGAAAGGATTGGTGATCAAAATGAGTGGAAAAGCACTTTTTTACGGTTTTATCACTGGAAGTATTATCGGAGGAGCCATCACTTTATTATCTACACCGAAATCTGGTACTGAAGTACAAGAAACTATCGTCCATAACGTAAATGGGTTAATGGATTCACTATCAAACGTAAAAGAACAAACAATGGAGCTTAAAAACAAAGTTGAAACAGTTGCCAAAGAAGGGGCTTCTACTTTCAAAACGGTATCAACGGATGTGCAAAATTCGATTAAAGAGTGGAAAAAAGACGTTGAACCAACGGTGACAGACATTCAACGCAGCATTGAAGAACTTCATCAAACGATTGATCAACTTGAAGCTGAGATTAAAAAACCGTTGTAGAAAATGTTTCGCTTCCATTCACTAATGTGGTGGAAGCCTTATTTTTTCATTTAGCGGTACATGTTATCAGAAAAATAAAATAAATTAAAATTTTATGTTGTTATCATTTTATACTATGTGATATTATGAATATATCATTTTACCAAAAAAATAATGAATTTTCAAAAAACTGATGAACCATGTACGAGAATAATTTTCTAAATCGGAGGTCTTATATGGATAATAATGCGCCATACTCCATCAAGCAATCAATCATATACGGTCATAAAGTTGCTCAATTAAGTAAAGCGCTATGGAAATCGATCGAGAAAGATTGGCAATCTTGGATCAAACCATTTGATTTGAATATTAATGAACATCATATCTTATGGATTGCCTATCATTTAGAAGGGGCTTCAATTTCTGATATTGCCAAGTTTGGGGTTATGCATGTTTCTACAGCGTTTAACTTTTCAAAGAAATTAGAAGAGCGAGGACTTCTCACCTTTTCTAAAAAACAAAATGATAAACGTAATACGTATGTTTTCTTAACTGATGACGGAGAAAAGTTACTTCTCGATACTTTAGCCGTTTATGACCCTAAAGACACTGGAGTTTACGAAGGCACACTACCAATCAAAGAACTTTATGGTAAATATCCAGAATTTTCAGAGGTCATGTCAATTGTGAAACATATTTACGGGCAAGACTTTATGGTAATCTTTGAAAAGACTTTAGAAAAAATGGAGCAAGACTTTACCGAAAAAGATGGACGTTTATATGCAACGACGAACATTAAAGCTGAAACCAGCTAATGATTTTTGATGGTTTTTAACAATTCACTCATTAATTCAGGATAGATGCCTTGCTCATACAAGGCATCTATCGTTTTGTGTGGGTCTAATTTATAATTAAGCATACCGACAAAATGGGTAAGAAGAGGGAGAAATGTAATAAATCCTTCTTCTTTTTGTTTTTTATATTCTTCGTTAAGCTCCTCACATAGCTGTAAAATTTCTTCTACCTCCTTTCTAGATAATTTATAGTTCACAACTAACGTGTAGAAAGGAAAAGCACCATTCGCGATTGAAAGAAGAAGCTCTTGATAATATTCTAAACGTAACAATTTTTCTTCATTCGTTTCCATTTGGCAGTTTATTCCCCTTTCCTTCCAATACTTATTCTTAGTGGCGAACTAACGAGCGGTTAATTCTTGCCTTCAGTTCAACTAGTGAAAAAGGTTTCGTGATATAATCATCTGCACCTGCATCTAACGCCTTCGCAATATTTTCATCCGAGTGATTTCCTGTTAGCATAATAACTGCTGTTTGTTTAAAGCGAATATTTCTCCTAATCTCCTCTAATGTTTCATAACCATTCATTTCTGGCATTAATCCGTCAAGTAAAATTATATTAGGAATTTGTTTATTGGCTATTTCAATAGCTTCTAAGCCATTAGTAGCCTCTAATAGAGACCAAGGTTCATCTTTAAGGCCATCTAACAAAATATTACGAGTTAAACGATCATCATCGACAATTAAGACTTTATATTTTTCTTGTTTCCACTTCATTTTTGGTTCATAAATTAACACACGATTTCTTCCCTGATTTTTCGCAGCGTAAAGGGCTATATCTGCTAAATTTAAAACTTCAACAGGATGATTGGTTTTTACGTCTTTATTTGAGACAATGCCACCACTAAATGTTTGCTTTAATCCTACCTCTCCAATATTAATACTTCTATTGATGAATTCTTTTCGCAGTGCATTAATTTTTTTCCGGGCATCGATGATTCCCGTTCTTGGTAATAGTAAAATAAATTCTTCTCCCCCATACCTTGCGAAAATATCTGTACTTCTTATTTTGCTATTAATAAATTCTGCAAATTCGACTAGAACCTTATCACCAACGGTATGGCCGTAGTTGTCATTTACATCTTTAAAATAATCTAAATCAAGAATTGCTAGCGCATGGGAATAATCTTTTTGTTTACTGTTGCAATAAAAATATTCAAGTTTTTCCATAATATATTTTCTAGAATAGACACCGGTTAACTCATCTATATGTAGTTGATTTTTCATTCGAGTAGCATGATCCATTAATCGCATCATTTTAACAAATAAATCATCAATCGCAAAAGGTTTTATAATAGTATCATTAATATTGAGCTTTATTTTATCCATCACATCTTTTTGATCCTCGTGACCAATAACAATGATTGGAGAAAATAACGTATCTACTTTTTCATGCAATTCTTTTAAAAATTCTTCTACCTTTATATCAATTAAATTCAAGCCGATA
The DNA here is from genome assembly GCA_007118195.1 of Anaerobacillus sp. Lineage (GTDB taxonomy): Bacteria > Bacillota > Bacilli > Bacillales > Anaerobacillaceae > Anaerobacillus. The sequence goes on from SKSA01000056.1 coordinate 2,977, forward strand.
ATAATACAATCTGGCAACGTTTCTGCGATTAATTTCTGAGCTTGCATTCCTCTGTTTGATTTCAATACAGTAAAACCTGCTTCAGTTAATAAACTAGCCGTTTTATTTAAAAAAAGTAAATCGTTATCAATGATTATAACGGTTCTTGCTTCACCGTTGTTATATTCCTTTACTGATTGAAGTACTTTTTCATCTCTTACTTTTGGAAG
>SKSA01000230.1 GCA_007118195.1 Anaerobacillus sp.
TATCAGAGCGTAAATGCCAATAAATGTCCGTTAACTTCATGCTTTCCACCTTAATATTAAATGGAATGACAACGATCTAATGCACTCCATAATGATATTGTGTTAACTTTTTTTAATAAGCCTAAATCAAAAGCTAGATCATAATAGCGATACAAACCTTCCACGTGCTTTTCGGTTAAATCATAGTTTAAACCATGAAAATAATTTTCCCAAAATGATTTTGAACCACCAAAGTCTTTTCTGATTGAGGATATCATTTCTGAGTAATTATTTTCAATACATTTTTTCTTACTAGTCATAAAACTATCAAATAAAGTAGAAATTCGTTGATTTTCACTTTCAAGAACATCGTTACGAACAGCTAAAACAGCAAAGGTCATTGGTAATTTTGTATGTTCATACCAAATTTGACCTAAATCATAACGATGAATATCATCTTTCAAATTCCAAAACGTTAAAATTGCATCATCACCAATTAAAAGACAAGCATCATGTTCTTTTAACATCTCATCGAAATCTGGTTTCATCACTTCATATTCTACATTTAAGCCATAAAATGTTTGTAAAATAATTTTCAAAAGATTTACAGATGTAGCTGAGCTCGATGTTAAAGCAATTTTTTTCTCTTCGAGTTGTGTTAATGGAACTTTTGAAAAAAGAAAAATAGAACCAACACTCCTTGGAGATGAAACTGATAAGTTAGGTAAAATTGTATACTTGTCCACATGTTCACCGTAGGAAAACGAAGATATACCTCCTACATCGATAATTCCTTTTGCCATCCCTTCATTTAATTGCGAAGGGACTTGTGGAATAAACATACAACCTAATTTATTTAAATAATCACGATCTAAATAATAATAAAGCGGCAGCATATTCGTGTAAGATATTTCTCCAACAACTAAACTCATTTTTAATCCCCCCATCGGGTAAAGAGTTGATGTTCTACACCTATATTATCAAGTACTTTTCCAACTACAAAATTGATCAAATCATCCATCGTACGAGGAAGTTGGTAAAATCCCGGCATTGCCGGAATAATCTTGCCCCCGACTTTTGATACTTTTAACATATTTTCTAGATGAATTTGATTTAAAGGTGTTTCCCTCGGAACTAGTATAAGTTTCCTACCTTCTTTTAGCATTACATCTGCTGTTCTTTCTAATAGGTTTGAAGACGCACCACTTGCAATACTCGATAACGTCCCCATCGAGCATGGGATAATAACCATTCCTTCGTTTTGATATGATCCACTCGCAATCGGCGCCGTGAACTCCCTTAACGTATGGTAATGCAGGTTGGGATTACGTTGACCAAAAAGTTCGTTTAACAGTTGGTCACGATCACTCGTATCATAGCCGTGCTCTTCTTTAAACACTTGCCAACCAGCTTCAGTAATAATTAAGTGAACTTTATAATTAGCTCTTAATAATTGTTGTACAAGGCGGATACCATAAATTGCACCGCTAGCCCCTGTAATACCAACAGTAAAAATTCTCTCTTTCATCATAACATTAAATCTCCAATCGTAAATACAAGCATTACGATACTTAATATTCCATTCATCGTAAAAAATGCCACATTTACTTTAGAAAGGTCATTGGGCTTGACCAAAGAGTGTTCATAAACCATTATTCCACCAGAAATTAAAACTCCTACTAAATAAATTAACCCAAGAGGGGTAATAAAAAATAAACTAACAAATGCTATAAAGCTTAAAATATGAATTGCTTTTGCCATCATAAGTGCTTTTGGGATTCCAAAATAACTCGGGATCGAGTACAATCGCACACTTTTATCATATTCAGCATCTTGAGTAGCATAAATCACATCAAAGCCAGCGGTCCATAATGCGACTCCTAGAAAAAGAAGAAATGCATCAATAGTTAATGTACCAGTTGCACCTACCCAGCCACCTAAAGGAGCTATACCAATGGTCACCCCTAATACTAAATGACATGCCCAAGTAAATCGTTTCGTATAAGAATAAATGACTAAGAAAAATACAGCGATCGGCAGTAAATAAACAGCTAACATATTAAGCTGATATGCTGAATAAAATAGTAACGCAAATGAGACAATAATAAAAGCGGTTGTTTCAAACGTAGAAATTAACCCTGCAGGTATTGCACGTTCTTTCGTTCTTGGATTGGCTTTATCAATTTTTGCATCAATAACACGATTTAAGGCCATGGCAGCGCTCCTTGCTCCTACCATAGCCAAAGTAATCCATAACCATTGTGATGCCGTTGGCCAACTACCATTTATTAATAAGCTTCCTAATACTGCACCTAAAAAGGCAAATGGTAATGCGAATACTGTATGTTCAAACTTTATCATCTCTAGTATTATCTTTACTTTTTTCATGACAACTTCTCCAGTCTTTCTCTCTCGTTATTTCACTCCAAGATGCATGGCAGCTACTCCACCTGAATACGATTTCACCTCAACATTTTTAAAACCGGCATTACGAAACATTTCTGCTAATTTTTCTTTATCAGGAAAAGACATTGTCGATTCTTGTAACCACGAATATTCATCATAGCTTTTAGCAAACATTTTTCCAAATAACGGCATAACATGTCTAAAATAAAAATTATATAATTGCTTGAAACCTACAGCGGTTGGTTGCGAAGTCTCTAAACAGACCACTTTCCCACCAGGTTTTAACACACGATTCATTTCTTTTAACACTTGCATATAGTCGGGAACATTTCTTAAACCGAAACCGATTGTCACAAAGTCAAACTCATTATCATCGAAAGGAAGCTCCATTGCGTTGCCGTGAATTAAGTCAATTTGCGGTAACGAACGAACTTTTTCCTTCCCGATTGATAACATATTTTTACTAAAATCTAAACCATAAACTTTGCCCTCTTGGCCTACTGTTTCGCCTAAAGCAATCGTCCAATCGGCTGTTCCACAACAAACGTCAAGAGCTTGATCACCTTTTTGGACGTTCATTCGCTTCATCGTATCTTTACGCCATGCAATATGTCGTTGAAAACTAATAATCGAATTCATTTTATCGTACTTTTTATAAATAGTTTCAAACACTTGATGAACACGTTCTTCTTTTGATTGCGACATTTCCTAACCTTCTTCCGCGACTTTTTCTTTAAAAAATCCGATCTCAAGAAGTAGTTGATCTACCCTTGAAACGATAAATGTGTTTAATGTTGA
>SKSA01000213.1 GCA_007118195.1 Anaerobacillus sp.
CGCATTATGAAGATTATGAATTAATTACAAAATTATCAAAGGGACTTGGTACACCAATGAAGGGCATTGAAATTTCAAGTTTAGATCCTTCTGAGCGTATGCAAGAGCGTGGCTGGTAAAATAGTTACTAGCAAAGAAAGGAAGTATTCAAATGGTTAAAATAGGAGTACTTGCTCTGCAAGGTGCCGTTCGTGAACATGTGAAATCTTTAGTTGCCCCTGGTGTCGAAGTTGTTGTTGTGAAAAAGGTCGAACAACTAGAAGACTTAGATGGTCTTGTGTTGCCAGGTGGAGAAAGCACAGCGATGCGACGCCTCATTGATAAATATGGATTTTTTGAACCGTTAAAAGATTTTGCAACGCAAGGTAAGCCGATGTTTGGTACTTGTGCAGGCTTAATTTTAATGGCAAAAAAGCTTGTTGGACAAAAAGATGGGCATCTAGAAGTAATTGATATGGAAGTTGAGCGCAATGCTTTTGGCAGACAACGTGAAAGCTTTGAAGCTGAATTAATGGTCAAAGGAATAGCTGATGATATCATGGCTGTATTCATTCGTGCACCTTTAATAAAGTCTGTAGGCGAAGATGTTGAAATTCTTTCTAAATACAAAGGTGAAATTGTTGCTGTAAGACAAAATCAGTTTTTAGCTTGTTCATTTCATCCAGAATTAACTGCTGATGCTCGTTTTCATCAATACTTTGTAGATGTTGTGAAAGAAACGAAAAGTAAATGTTTAAACGTATAATTTTTAGTGAAAAATAAACTTAATGAATTTGATCATACTGATATAGCTCCACTAAGAGGCTATTTAAAGTAATTATCAAATTTACTCAACTAATATATAAAAACGAAATGCAATGAAAGGAAATAGTAACATTGTTATTATTTACAGAGAGTCGATGGTAGGTGTGAATCGATATTAGTGCAATGTGAATCCATCCTTGAGTAGATTACTGAACGAAGTTTTGGCTTCTATTAGGTAATTCCGGTACACCTTCCGTTATTAAGGTGCTAAGAGAAAGAGCAAGCATTTGCTCTTTAATTAGGGTGGCAACGCGGGTAAACTCTCGTCCCTTTTATTTGGGACGGGAGTTTTTTATATGGATTTAAAATTAATGAAAATTAGGAGGTATAAATCATGTTAGATGTAAAAATTTTACGAGCAAATTTTGATGAAGTGAAATTGAAGTTAGAAAATCGTGGTGAGAAAATTGCTGATCTAGATCTTTTTGGTGAATTGGACCAAAAACGAAGAGAGCTTATTGTTGAAGGTGAGCAATTAAAAAGCCGTCGAAATTCGGTATCGCAGGAAGTAGCAAAATTAAAACGTGAAAAACAAGATGCCGATCATTTAATAAAAGAAATGAAAGAAGTATCAGATCAAATTAAACACCTAGATGAGCAGCTTCGTGAAGTCGAAGGGCAATTAGAGGATATTTTATTAACGATCCCTAATATTCCTCACGATAGTGTTCCGGTTGGCTTAACTGAAGATGATAACGTAGAGGTACGTACGTGGGGGAATGTCCCTAATTTTTCATTTGAGGCAAAGCCACATTGGGATATTGCAACTAACTTAAATATATTAGATTTTGAACGTGCATCAAAAGTAACAGGAAGCCGTTTCGTTTTTTATAAAGGAAAAGGGGCCCGCTTAGAAAGAGCACTAATTAATTTTATGATGGATCTTCATCAAGATGAGCATGGCTATGAAGAGGTGTTGCCACCTTATTTAGTAAATCGCACAAGCATGACAGGAACTGGACAACTTCCAAAATTTGAGGAAGATGCGTTTAAAATTCGTGAAGAAGATTACTTTTTAGTTCCAACCGCTGAAGTTCCGGTGACGAACATGCACCGTGATGAAATTATTGATGGTGACGAACTTCCGATTACATACACGGCTTATAGCTCATGCTTCCGTTCAGAAGCAGGTTCGGCTGGGAGAGATACTAGGGGGTTAATACGTCAACATCAGTTTAATAAAGTCGAGTTAGTAAGGTTTGTAAAGCCTGAGGATTCTTATGAGCAGTTAGAACTTTTAACGAGTCATGCAGAAAAAGTATTGCAATTATTGGAGCTTCCATACCGTGTGATGAGTATGTGCACAGGTGATTTAGGTTTTACTGCAGCGAAAAAATATGACATTGAAGTGTGGATTCCAAATTCTAAAACATTCCGTGAAATTTCTTCATGTAGTAATTTTGAAGATTTCCAAGCTAGGCGCGCAAATATTCGCTTTAGAAGAGAATCAAAAGGAAAAACCGAATTCGTTCATACGCTTAATGGCTCAGGACTTGCCATCGGTCGAACAGTTGCAGCCATTTTAGAAAATTATCAACAAGAAGATGGTTCTGTCATTGTTCCAGAAGTGTTAATTCCGTATATGGGTGGTATAACTACAATTAAATAATTTAGTTATTTTCATTCTTTAATCAGTTAAAAACGAGAAATTAAAAAGGAAGGGTCAAAATGGCAATTTACGCTATTTGACCCTTCCTTTAAATTGTATTTTTATTTTAATGTTACATTTTGTAATTGGAATAATCCATTTGGATGTTGCCAGAAACCTTGAATATCATTACTTACACCTACAATATATTGTTGGTGATGAGTGTAAAGCATTGGCGCTTCTTCTACAAGGATTTCTTGGGCTTGAGTATATAAATCAAAACGTACATCTGGATCGCCTTCTTGACGAGCTGCATCTAATAGCTCATCTAATTCGTTATTTGCTAAGAAAGTACGATTTCCTGCCTCACCTTGGTTATTTGAATGGAATAGTGCATACATACCATAATCAGCATCGGCTGTTACAGTAACCCATCCAAGGATAAACATATCATGCTCACCGTTAGCGGTACTTGCTAAATACGTACCCCACTCAATAACCTCGATACTCACATCGATCCCAATATCTTTTAATTGATCTTGAACAAACTCAGCAGTATCCATACGAGCAGGATTATCATTTGTCCAAATTGTTGTTTCAAAGCCATCTTCGTAACCTGCGTCAGCTAACAATTCTTTTGCTTTTTCAATGTTGTACTCTATAGGTGAAACATTTTCATTAAAACCAAATACATTTGGTGCTAATGGGCCAACAGCTGGTGTACCATAACCATCTAATAGACCATTAATAATCATATCTTTATCAATTGCCATTGAAATTGCTTGGCGAACTCTTACATCGTTAAATGGTTCTTTATCAAGGTTAAAACCAATATAAGCTAAACTTAAGCTATCTGTTAATTCAACGAAGGAATCAGCATTAGCATCAATTCTGCTAACATCTGTTGAGCGAACTTGCTCAATGATATGTGCATTGCCTGTTTCTAGTTCAGCTACACGAGTTAAATCTTCTGGTACTACATTAAATGTTACAGTGTCAACCTTTGCAGGCTCACCCCAGTAGTTATCGTTTTTAGCTAATTTAACATACTGTCCTGGTACCCAGTCATCAAATACGAAAGGACCAGTACCTACAGGACTTTCATTGATTACACTTCCTGGATCTTTTCCATCTGCCATTGCAGCATAGTCAGCCTCAATAGAATCAAGGCTAATAATTCCACCACCAGTATGTGCTAAATGAGAAGGAAGTGGAGCAAAAGGAAACTCCGTCGTAAATTGAACAGTAAACTCATCCACAACAGTTACTTCAGTAATCATATCAAATAGGAAAGAACGTGGAGAAGCAACATCTGGATCTAGAACACGATCAAAGTTTGCTTTTACAACCTCAGCATTGAATGCAGAACCATCATGGAATGTTACTCCATCACGAAGTTGAAATTCCCATACTGTATCTTCAACTAATTCCCACTCTGTTGCAAGAGCAGCATGAAGTTCACCGTCTGCATCTTGATATAGAAGAGAGTCGTAAATATTTGTTGATACATTACTTGATGGTACATCGTTAGAACCGTGAGGATCCAATGATACAGCATCAGATGGAACAGCAATTATTAAATCTCCACCTGCAGTTGCTTCTACATCTGCATCACCAGTTTCAGCTGGGTTAGCGTCATCTTGAGTACCACATGCAGCTAGTACAGCACTTAACATTAACGCCAATACTAGCATAAAAAATTTGTTCTTTGAAAACATTTTAAAACCCCCTAATTTTTTTATTTGTTTTGTTTTTTCAAAAAACTAAATTCAATATAACTTAATTATTCTAAAAAAACAAGTATGAATACTTAAATTAAGGTGTTGTTTAAAAAAATAACAACGCCTTTTGTTGTTTAACGCTTTAAAGTAACTGTTTGATAGCTTTTTAGGATGTCCATAGTTAAGTAATTAAATTTCTTTATTGAAGCCTAGTTTTTGAAATTTTACAAAAATCAGTTATAGTATAATAGTATTATTTTACATTGTAATATATTATATACATGCTATAATTTACTCTTGTACGAGTTCTTAAGACTGTTAATAATTAATTTTTTTTGGAGAGGGTGTCAATTCTATGAATGACCAAACACAAATAACACCAATTATGAAGCAACCAACCCCACCTTCTAATCCTAGGTTGGAAAGTTGGAAAACTTTTTTTAAGAAATTAAGAAAAAATAGAGCAGCTATGGTCGGCGGAATCCTGATTTTATTTTTTATTTTCGTAGCTATTATTGGTCCGTTTCTTGCACCGTTTGATCCGACTACTCAAAATCAAATGAACAAGTTAGTTGGTCCTTCATCGGAACATTGGTTTGGAACCGATCATCAAGGAAGAGATATTTTCAGTAGACTTATTCATGGAATGTCTATTACCCTATTTATTGGTTTTACATCTGTAATTATTGGAGCTTTCTTTGGGGTATTCCTTGGTTTAGTCTCAGGATACTATGGTAAGCGAGTTGATGCGGTAATTATGAGATCAATGGATGTTTTACTAGCTTTCCCTGGTATATTACTAGCTTTAGCAATCGTTAGTGTACTTGGTGGTAATTTAACAAATGTAATTATTGCTGTTGGTATATTTGCAATTCCTTCTTTTGCAAGGATTGTCCGTGGATCTGTTTTATCAGTTAAGAAACTTGAATATGTTGATGCGGTGAAAGCACTTGGAGCAAGTGATGTACGTATTATATTCAAGCATATACTTCCAAATGTTATGTCACCTATTATTGTACAAGCTACTCTTTATATGGCAGCTGCTATTCTGACGGCGAGTGGTCTATCGTTCTTAGGAATGGGAGCGCAACCACCGACTCCTGAATGGGGTGCGATGTTAAGTGCTGGGCGCAGTTATATGTTTGATGCCCCACATGTTGCATTTTTCCCAGGTATTGCAATAGTTATTGTTGTATTAGCATTTAATATCTTTGGTGATGGCTTAAGAGATGCATTAGATCCAAAAATGAAAAACTAAAGAGAGGTGAGTTGAAATTGTTTACATTTATTATTAGACGCTCTATTCAAACAATACCTGTACTGATTGGTGTTACTGTTCTTGTATTTATGCTGATGCACCTCATTCCTGGTGATCCGGCACAAATTATTGCCGGGGAAAGCGCCTCAGAACAACAAGTTGAACAAATGCGTGAACGTTTAGGGTTAAATGATCCATTACCAGTTCAGTACTTTAAATATATAAGTAATGCAGTGCAAGGTGATTTAGGAAGCTCTGTAAGAAATGGCCGTGCAGTAGCAGATGAAATTTCAGCAAGATTTTGGACAACTGTAGAACTTGCAGTCTATAGTACGATTTTAAGTATTTTTATTGGATTGATTGCTGGAATTATATCAGCGACAAGGCATTATACGTTAACAGATGTTTCAATTATGATCGTTGCCTTATTTGGTCTATCAATGCCAAACTTCTGGCTCGGACTAATGTTAATTCAATGGTTTTCTATAGGTCATATCAGTTGGCTTCCATTTGATACAGCATGGTTTTCACCATCAGGTTGGGGTTCATGGCAACAAAATGTTCTACCTGTTATAACGTTAGGAACAGCAGGGGCAGCTATTATTGCTCGTATGACTCGTTCAAGTATGTTAGAAGTTATAGGACAAGACTTTATTCGAACTGCAAGAGCAAAGGGTGTAAAAGAACGAGTAGTTATTTATCGTCATGCTCTTAAAAATGCGCTAATACCTGTTGTAACGATTGTTGGTTTACAATTTGGTTCGTTACTTGGTGGTACAGTGTTAACAGAAACAGTATTTGCTATAAATGGGATGGGGCGTCTTATTATTGATGCAATCCGTGCACGTGACTTCCCAGTCGTACAAGGTACAGTATTAGTAATTTCTTTACTATTTGTATTAGTAAACTTCCTTGTCGACATTTCATATCGTTATCTAAATAAACGTGTTGACCTTGATTAATAACTAAATCGTAACTATTATATTACCGTTATCTACATTAGTGTGGCTTGCGGTAAAATTAAAACAATCTATAAATTTACAAAAACAACCTAAGCGAAGGGTGTGAAATATATGAGTAACAACGATTCAATTATTGAAGTTCGTGACTTACGTACTTCGTTTTTTACAGACGGTGGTGAAGTTAAAGCTGTAGATGGCGTTAACTTCTCAGTCCCTAAAGGTAAGACTCTAGGTATCGTAGGAGAGTCAGGTTCAGGTAAAAGTATTACATCCCTTTCGATCCTTCGTCTTATTCAAAACCCTGGTAAAACCATCGGTGGAGAAATTTTCTTTAAAGGTAAAGATTTATTAAAATTAAAGGAAGCAGAAATGCTTAAAATACGAGGTAATGAGATCTCAATGATTTTCCAGGAACCAATGACATCTCTAAACCCTGTATATACTGTTGGAGAACAAATTGCTGAATCATTTATCATCCATCAAGGTTTAAAAAAGAAACAAGCTATAGAAAAATCAATTGAAATGTTAAAGTATGTTGGTATACCCTCGCCTGAAAAGCGTGTTCATCAATACCCCCACGAATTATCCGGGGGGATGAGGCAACGTGTTATGATCGCTATGGCACTTGCTTGTAAGCCTGAATTATTAATAGCGGATGAGCCAACAACTGCTCTTGATGTAACAATTCAAGCTCAAATACTTGAGCTTATGAAGGAATTACAAAGTGAACTTGGAATGTCTATTATTCTGATTACACATGACTTAGGAGTTGTAGCAGAAAGCTGTGATTATGTAGCTGTAATGTATTGTGGGAAAGTAGTTGAATACGCAGATGTTCAAACATTATTTGAAAAACCACAGCATCCATATACAATTGGATTGATGAACTCGTTACCTCGTCATGATCAAGATTTAGGTAATGCTGAGTTGTCGGTAATCAGAGGATCTGTTCCAAGTCCAAAAGAAATGCCTGTTGGTTGTCGGTTTGCTCCACGTTGCCGACATGCTAGTAAAATATGTGAGGAACGTCTTCCCGAATTAGAGCAAGCAGAAAACGGAAATCAAATTCGTTGTTGGATTTACTCAGATGAATGGGATGGAGATACGGAGGTGAACGTGTATGAAGAAAGAACTACTAAAGGTTAATGATCTAAAACAACATTTTCCAATTAAAGGCGGTTTACTTGGTCGTACCGTGAACCACGTAAAAGCTGTAGATGGTGTTTCTTTTACCGTATATGAAGGGGAAACCGTTAGTATTGTTGGAGAATCTGGTTGTGGTAAGTCAACAACTGGACGAGCTGTCTTAAGGCTTGATGAACCAACATCTGGAGAAGTTTATTTTGATGGTGAAAACCTTCTCTCATTAAATAAGCGAGAAATGAGAGCAAAACGTAAAGATTTACAAATTATATTCCAAGATCCTTATGCTTCAATTAATCCTCGTCAAACTGTACGTCAAGTATTAGAAGAGGCGATTGTAATTCAAAACGTGATACCTCCAAATGAAAGAGAAGAAAAGATTAAAGAGTTAATGGAAAAGGTAGGTCTTGGTGCTCATCAAATTGACCGTTTTCCACATGAGTTTAGTGGTGGGCAACGTCAACGTATCGGTATTGCGCGCGCATTATCTGTAGATCCTAAGCTTATTATTTGTGATGAAGCAGTATCTGCACTTGATGTTTCAATTCAAGCTCAGGTTATTAACTTATTAAAACAATTACAACGTGAAATGAAGCTTACGTATTTATTTATCTCCCATGATTTAGGAGTTGTACGTCATATTTCAGATCGTGTTATTGTTATGTATCTTGGTCGTATTGTGGAAGTTGCTGATAAAAACTCATTATTTGAAAATCCAAAACATCCATATACAAAAGCGTTGTTATCAGCTATACCTGTCCCAGATCCAAAGCGTAAAAAAGAAAGAGTTATATTAACAGGTGATGTACCATCACCTATTGATCCACCAGCTGGTTGCCGTTTTCATACTCGTTGTCCTTTTGCAACGGATAAGTGTAAGGAAGAAGAACCAGAGTTAAGAACAACAGATGGAATGTCAGAGCAACATGAAGCTGCTTGTCATTACATCGAAGAATTAAGTTCTTAATAGAAAAAACTATATAGGCAGAAATAATTATTAAAAACCTTGTAGTTCCTTATCGTGGAACTACAAGGTTTTTAGTGTTAAAAGATGTTATTACATATTCATTTTAAATCCTAAGCAGGAAAGAAGAGGTTGTTCACATTTTTTTCATAATTTGTGTACGTTATTTCCTGAGGTTAGTGTCAGGGAAAATTCTTATTATATAAGGGTTTTTCCTGTTTTTTTTATTGTGATCAACTGATTTTTGTTCATATTTGTGTAACAGAAAAAGTGATATCTATCACATTATGTAAAACTATATGAAAGTATGATAAATGTACAGATATAAGAGAGGGATATCGCACCATAAAAAAAATACAGCACGTGATCACGTTTAACTTTTGGTATTAAGTAAGTAAAAGATTTACTTAATATATAAAGCGCTAATTAAAGAAAGGAGAGAAACCGATGGGGGAAAAGCTTAAAATGCTAGACAAAAGACTTTTATTGTTTACATTAATCGGTATTTTTGCAGGGATTGTCCTTTTTGCTGGAACTGCCGGAACGATGAAAGCAACTGATAGTGGGGAATTCTGTTCTAGCTGTCACATCATGGGCACTGCCTATGAAACTTTCGCTGACTCGAATCATGCAACATTAAGTTGTAATGATTGTCATGCTCCACGAGATAGTGCGGTAGCAAAAATGGCATTTAAGGCGAAAGCAGGTATGGGACATATGTATATGAATACACTTGGAGCTAGTAAAATTCCTGATGTACTTCATGCGACAGCAGAGTCTCAAGATGTAATTAACGAAAATTGTATTAGTTGTCATGAACCGGGTTTACAAAATGTTGATCATGCTGGTGCTTATGACAGCTGTATCGATTGTCATCGTCAAGTACCACATAACAAAGGTGATTTTAGACCAGCTGAGTGGTTTGAACCAAAACAATTTAATTTTGCGGAACCAAATAAATAGAAACCGAAAGGAATGAAAGAAATGGGGAGTACTAACAAAAAGTCAATTTTGTTAATCGTATTTTCGTTCTTATTAATGCTTGCATTAGTAGGCTGTGCGAGTTCTCAAGCACAAGATAAAGAACCGATCGATACTGGACTTGATCCGAATGAATGGAACAACTTTGCATTTAAAGATTTATTTCCGGAGCATTGGGAAAGTTATATGAAAAACATGGTGAATGAAAAAGAGGTATTACCGAAAAATGATCCGTCAATCGAGCCACTATTACCAATCGTTTGGAATGGTTTCGGTTTCGCGGTTGAATACAACTTAACTCGTGGTCATACTTACGCTTTTGAAGATCAAATGAATGTCCGACGTATTACTGGAAATCCTAATGCCGTTTCTGCATGTATGTCATGTAAAACGACTGTATTCCCAGCAATGATTGAGGAATTTGGTGCTGATCGAGCTTATAAACTTAATTATCATGAAGAAGCGATGCCTTGGTTAGAGGAATTTGCAGGTGATGATAAAGGTAGAATGACTGATGAGTTTGGTAACGTAGCTGAATGGGGGCACGCTTCTATCGGTTGTGCATCTTGTCATGATCCAGTAACAATGGAGTTACGTATTAGCCTTCCGCATTTAACAGATGCATTAGACCGATTAGGCTTTGATTATGAAAATGCAACACAGCATGATATGCGTTCGCTAGTTTGTGCACAGTGTCACGTTGAATATTATTTTGATCCGCTTAACGATTTACAAACAACATTCCCTTGGGGATATGGTTTAACATTCGAAGATCAGTGGGAGTACTCTGAGTATCAAGCATCGAGAGACGGTGGCTTCGAAGGAGAGTATGTCTCAACAATTTCTAACACACCAATTTTAAAAGCACAGCATCCTGAATATGAATTATGGAGCTATGGTCCGCACCAAACAGTCTCTTGTGCAGATTGCCATATGCCTTATCAACGTGTAGACGGTAAAAAGAAAATTTCTTCTCACCGTTGGGGTTCTCCTTTAAAAACTCTTGAAGAATCTTGTCGTACTTGTCACTCTGATAAGTCACCAACGTATTTAGAAACTCGTGTTAAAGATGTTCAAGAGCGTCATAAAAAGCAATTACTAAGGGCACAAGACATTGGAGCATCCGCTCATTATTATGTAAACCGTATGATTACTCGTGGTGTTGATGAAGATAAGATTAAAGAAGCGCAAGCTTTAGTACGTGAAGGACAATGGTTCTGGGATATGCCAGCTGCTGAAAACTCATATGGCTTCCATAACCCAGACGGTGCGATGGCATCATTTGCAAGATCTATTGATAAATCTCAAGAAGCAATTTTAGTAGCTACAAGAGCGTTAATGGCAATTGGTGAAGATATTGACGAATTAGAGCGTCAAATCGAAATCACGAAGCAAAACGTCATTAACGAAACTGTTTCTCATGAAAAGCATACACATGCCATTAACGAATGGTTCCCGAATGTCCGTGATAACTAAAAATAACTTATAAGAAACTCTTTTCAAAGGCTGGCCCCTTTGGAGAGAGTTTCTTTTTAGTGATTTTTCAGGCTGCGCTTATACTATTACCATATCAAAACCAATAATGTAATGATAGTTTTAAACAATATTTGACGCATAACGTGTTAAATTTCACATTTTTGTCACAGATTTAGTGATCTTTTTCACAGTGGCCATTTTCAAATGAAGTTAGAGGGATTGTGTAAAAAGTTATAACGGAATATGTAAAATATAATAGTTTTCTGTGAAATTTACTCTTGGTATGTGTTTATAGCGTCATTTTAAAGGATTTGATTAAGTTTAATACTAGTAATATCGATATATAGTTGAAGGCTAAAACTATCTTGAAATTTTATTTTTATTGTGTGATAAAGTTCATAGTTTGTTCACTGTTCGGAGTGACATTTCTCACAGTGATACTTACTCTAAAAAAGTAACCTTAAGTTAGAAATTACAAATTCTTATGTGAAACTATGAGTTTCGTTGTTGAACTAAGCTGTTACAAAAATATATTTTGGGATTTTACAAGATTTATGTACCTTGTATCACATATTTCCTAGTTTTCCCATAAGCTTAGTTTAATATAGAAATACTACTCTCGTTATGAGGGGAGGGGGGAGAAGATGAAAGGTTTACTTCAGAAGCTAGATAAAAAGTTGATGTTGTTTACATTAATTGGGGTTTTTGTAGGGATAGCATTTTTTGCTACTACTGATGGAGCGATCAATGCGACGGATACACCGGAGTTTTGTGCTAGTTGCCATGTGTACGAAAGTACAATTACTAATTTCGAAGCTTCAAACCATGCAACAC
>SKSA01000272.1 GCA_007118195.1 Anaerobacillus sp.
ACACCGATTGCATAACCGCGGTGCATTTTCACAAAGGTGTCTGACACCACCCGTGGACAAATCAACAAAATGTCCACGAGTGGTGAACATTTTCTATAGATAATGTGATGAATTTCGATAGTTAAAAGGTTTTCTAGCTATTTAGTATACGGCGTAATAAAAATATGTGATTTTTGAGCAGCAAATCTTTGGTTTGCTGTTTTTTTCGTCGTATAAAAAGTTCGTAACTAAAGGGTGTATGAGAAAAACTTGGATAATCGCAAGAAAAATAGGTATGATCGCAAATATAATTGTAGAATCGCAAAAAAACAGCCAACTCGAGAAAAAGTAGTGCGCACAAGCGTAGGTACAAAAAAGTCTAGCTAACTGGAAAATAATTCTTGTTTAAAATGAACAAAAAGTGTAAATTTACACTATAAAGATAATTTTGCCAAAAAATATCGGAGGTGCCTATGGATAAAGACAAACTTATTGAATTAATTTCAAAAAAAATGAAACTAATCCGCACGGAATATGGTTATACGCAAGATAAAATGGCTGATATTTTAGGAGTTTCCAAGAAAACACTCGTTCAAATAGAAAAAGAACGGACCCAAGCTAGTTGGGCGAATGTTATTGAAGTGTGTGTATTGTTTAGACACAGTGAAGTTTTACAAGCAGCTTTATGTAGTGACCCAATTGAAATTGTTGAAACGGTCGCACATGAAAGTGTTTTAAGTCCGAAACAAAAAACGTTGGGCGGAAAAGTTTGGTGGAAAGAAATAGTAAAAAAAGACGGCTACCGCATTCAACAAAATTTAGTCAGCCACCATTTTAGGATCGTCGATGATGAAGATTACCGCTGGTTTAGTTCTTTTAATCAAGAGGAAACGGTTGCTCGCCTCGAGGAGTTGTCGTTAAAGAATAGGCGCTAGAAGGAAGGGGGGACTAGAAGTATTTCAATGTTCCACTGAACTTATAAAGTTTTACGTTAGATCAATCAAAATATTTTCACAATAAAATGAAAATGGGGGAATGATCGTGGGAATTTTGGAAAAAGTTTTTTCTGCTATTTTTTTAACGGCGTTTTTGGTATTTCTCGGATTTATTGCTGCTGTTTACACATCATTAATGGGAGAGGTCAAGTTTTATACACCATTCGTTATTATCGTTACCATTGCAGTCATCATTTTTAGCATTATGCGTATTTTTAAGCTTGGTTACCCGCGTACTCTTAAAATTAGTGTGATCAGTTTTACTTCGCTATGCATTATTGCGGTTGCAGGTTATGAAATTAATCAAGCGTATCACAATAGTTTTGAGACGTTTAATAAATCGGAAGTGGATTTGTTTGAGTACGCTCCTTTTTCTGAAAATTCAAAAGTGGTTTCATTGCCTGAAAGTGCAACATTGACAATAGAAAATCAACTACCAGTATTAGATGGAGCGACTGCGCTCTATCCTGTTTACTCTGCATTTGTTGAGGCAACTTATCCGGAAAAACAATATGACTTTTATAAAAGCGAAGTGATGTGTAGTAAAACCAATCAAGCTTATTTAAATCTTATTAATGGGGACGCTGATATAATTTTTGCTGCCGGTCCATCAAAAAGACAAAAAGAACTAGCTAAAAAGCGAGGGGTTGAGTTAAAACTAACTCCAATCGGTCGAGAAGCGTTCGTATTCTTTGTTAACTCAAGAAATTCTGTGGAAGGATTAACTATTGAACAAATTCAAGATATTTATTCTGGAGAAGTCACTAATTGGAGTGAAGTTGGGGGTAAGAATGCTTCTATTCGTGCGTTTCAGCGACCAGGTGATAGTGGAAGTCAAACGGCATTAGAAAATTTGATGGAAGGTAAACAATTGGTCACACCACCGAAAGAGGATGTTGTCGCTGGAATGGGGGGGATTATTGAACAAACGGCGCAGTATCGTAACTATAATAATGCTTTAGGATATTCGTTTCGCTACTTTTCGACGGAAATGATTGAGAATGGTGAAATTAGCCACTTGGAAATCAATGGCGTTCCTCCTAGTGTGGAAACGATTCGAACAGGTCAATATCCGTTGGCAGCTGAGTTTTACGCGATCACTGCTGGAAGTGATAACCCAAATATTGATGCTTTCATTGAATGGATTTTATCACCACAAGGACAATATATCATTGAAAAAACTGGTTATGTAGGTCTCTGACACCGGACATTTTGTGTCATTAATAAAAATAACTATTCCTGGCTGTAAATTTATTTTATGGCCATTTCTTAAAAAAGTAAACGAACATACGTTTTCTTTTTCGGGGGGATTTGTTATAATAGTCTTACATAATAAAATTAGATGGAAAGGAGGGAGAATTACAAAAACACTCACTAGTTACCACTTTTTAAAAACATCAATGTTGTACATCCTCGGTAAAGAACTCATTATTAACTTCTTAGTAATATCACAAACTTTCGTACGCGGTATTTAAAGCCATCTATCAATCGGCAAAAGACATAAGGGAAAATGCTTAGTTCAAAATATCAAATTGAGCTAGGTTTATTTACTGTACTCATTTTAGGAAAAAGAAAGGTGATGAATAATGAATATTCACGAATTAATGGATCTAAAAATTGATTATGCGTTTAAGCAGTTATTTGGCAATCCTAAAAATAAAAGAATTACTATTGAGTTTTTAAATGCAATGTTAGGCCGCTCCGATCGAGAAGAAATTTCAGACGTTCAACTTGAAAACACCCTATTGAGCAAAGAGCATCTTGAAGATAAGGAATCGAGACTTGATATATTAGCACGGACAACGAATGATGAACTAATTAATATAGAAATTCAATTTAATAATAAATATAATATGGTTAAAAGGAGTGTATATTATTGGGCAAGAGTGTTTAGTGATCAGCTTCAAAAAGGGCAAGGCTACATAAATTTAAGACCAGTGATCATGATAAATATTGTAAATTTTAATTTGTTTCGAAAAGAAACAAAAAAATTTCATACGACTTTTCATTTGTATGAAGATAAGGACGTTTTCCAACTAACTAACGATATGGAATTTCACTTTGTAGAAATTCCTAAATTACTGGTACAATGGAAGCAAGAAAGATTAAATCCAAGAGATGATTTGTTAGCTAGGTGGCTATTATTATTGGGAACTGTCGATAAAAAAGAAAAGAAAGCTTACAAAGATATTTTATCTGAA
>SKSA01000275.1 GCA_007118195.1 Anaerobacillus sp.
GTTTTGTATGAAAAAAGAACGAGTGATTTCCTGAACGAGCCTCTAAAATTCGCTAGAAGTTTACAGCGAAGAGAAGGAAATTGCTCGTTCTTTTACATATTAGGTGGTGACGGAATGTCCATCATTCGCCTTTTTCCCTATTAGATGGTGACGAACAATCGTCATGCTGGTTTTGCATGAAAATAAAATTGAATACAAAAAGTAGGTCTACTCTTGTCCACCTTTTCATAGGATTTAATTAGAAGAAGAGGAGGGACAGGCATGCACAAGAAAATGTTCGTTTTTATATGTTTATTTTTTCTTGTTTTTTCAAATAGTGTCCATGCGGAAAAAACTTTAGATGAAAAAGAATGGAGAAATTTAAATCAAACCGCAGACAAAGTTTTACAATTGGTGAAAGAAGAAAAATATAGTGAAGCAAAACAATTACTCGATTTTTTTTCGAAGCAGTTTTTAGCGATCCGTTACGATGATCAAAATTTGACAATGACTCAATTACGACTCATTACTACTTCCTACGAAAAGGCAATGGGGGCGGTCACTAGTACGAGTGCTAACCATGAACAAAGGGTTTTAGAGGTGTCAGAATTTCGCCTCGTAATTGATGCTCTCGTTTCTGATCATCATCCACTTTGGAAAAATACAGAAACTCAAGTGATGAATTATTTTGCGAAAATGCGCGAGGCAATTTCCAGCGAAGATAATAATTCTTTTCAGCATCACTTTAACGGGTTTTTACAACGTTATGCAATGATTCGACCAGCCATTATGGTTGATTTATTACCACATCAATTTCAAAGAATTGATTCACATGTCAAGTATGTTGAACGAAATCGAAACACAATCGTATCTGATAACGAAAAATCGAAACATTTAAAAATAATGGAAGATGATTTCAAGAAGCTGTATCAAGGTTTTGAAGAAGATCAAGCTGATCCTTCCTTATGGTGGGTAATTTTATCTATTGGAGGAACGACATTATTAGCATTGTTTTATGCTGGGTATAAGAAATACAAAGCTGAAAAAAATAAAGTGAAGATGAAACAATAAGTTTTTAATACGTGAGTGAATTTCATAATTACCTAAATTGAGCCATATCAAACTATATGTAGTTGCGTTTCGATTAACTCAACTACATATAGATACTTAATGGCGAAAATATCGAATTATGAAATTCATTATCGTATATTTATATAAGAATTGACAGATATTAAATCTTTGACTAAAATTGTTATTAAAAGATTTGGGAATTCACAAGTAAAAATACATTTGCGGAGGTTAACATCGATGTCTTTAGGTGCATTATTAGTTTATTTTGCTATCCTTATCTTAATTCCGTTATGGGCACAAATGAAGGTGAAAAGTGCATATAGCAAATACTCACAAGTCCCTGCATCATCTGGCATGACAGGGGCACAAGTAGCCCGTAAGATTTTAGATGATAATGGACTTTACAACGTCTCGGTTGAACCAGTTAAAGGGAAACTAACGGATCATTATGACCCACGCGCTAAAGCGGTTCGTTTATCTGAAGAAAACTATTATGGACATTCAATTGCGGGCGCTGCAGTTGCTGCTCACGAAGTTGGTCACGCTATGCAAGACGCAGAAGATTATGCTTTTTTACGTTTCCGTCATGCTTTAGTACCAGTGGCTAATTTTGGATCAAATGGAGCAATCTTTATCATTATTGCTGGTATGTTAATGGGCGCAATGAACCTAATGTTATTAGGGATCATTTTTATGGCCGCTGCGGTTGTTTTCCAACTAGTAACTTTACCAGTAGAGTTTAACGCTAGTAGTCGAGCAATGCATCAAATCGTCTCTATTGGTGTTATTCGTAACAACGAAGAAAGAGAAACGAAAAAAGTCCTTGATGCAGCTGCATTAACATATGTTGCCGCTGCGGTTGTTGCTGTAATGGAATTAACACGTTTCATCCTTATGTATGTAGCAATGAATCGAGACTAAAACAAACGAAAAGAGAGAAGATTCATTTTTATAATGAGTCATCTCTCTTTTTTTACGTTATGAACGTCTTGTTAGCGACAATCTTAAACTTACTTACAATTCTTCATATGAAACTAACCCCTGCCAAGCAGCCAACTATCAACAAAGCTCATCCTATACCAACTCAAAACTCAACACTCAAAACTCAAAACTCAAAACTCAAATCAATGATCAATCGGCTGTTTATACTCATCTAAAGTAAAACCTTCACCGATCACGTCTTGAACGTCATTTACAGTGACGAAAGCATGAGGGTCAATTTTTTCAATGATCGTTTTAAGTCGAACGAGTTCATTTCGACCAACAACACAATAAAGTATTTCTTTATCTAATCGTGAAAAGCTCCCTTTTCCCTTTAAAACGGTTGCGCCACGATCCATTTGTTTTAAAATGGCTGCTGCAATTTCTTCAGATTTATCAGAAATGATAAAAGCTGCTTTCCCGGAATAAGCCCCTTGTTGCATGAAATCTAGAACCTTTGCGCTAATAAAAACGGCGACTAACGTGTACATGGCTTCACGGTAATTTAAATAGACGAGTGATGAAGTAATGACGACGGCATCGAACATAAACATTGTTTTTCCCATACTCCAACCTAAATATTTATATCCTAAGCGAGCGATAATATCTACGCCACCAGTAGTGCCACCGAAGCGAAATACAATACCGAGACCTACCCCGATAAAAACACCAGCGAATAGGGCTACAAGGGTCATATCATCATGTAATGGCATCGAAATAAACTTATACCTTTGAAATACGTATAAGAAAAAAGACAACCCTACAGTTCCAATTAACGTATATATAAATGAGTTACGCCCAAGAATTTTCCAACCGAGGAAAAATAACGGGATATTTAGAGCTAAATTTGAAAAAGCAGGGTCAATGTTAAATATAAAATATAAAATTAAGGTAATCCCAGTAAAGCCACCGTCAGCGAGGTTGTTTTCCATATTAAAATAAACAAGCCCAAACGACATAATCGCCGTACCAATAAGTATGTATATAACGTTTTTTATTTTAATTGGTGTTGTCATAATTATTTCCTTTTCCACGTTTATCAAAATTAACTACGTTTTATATTATAACGAAATTTTTACAATAAAGAAATCAAGGTTATAATAAATTTAGAGTTTAGAGTGAAGAGTGTTGAGTGAATGTGGGCGTAGCTTCGCAGCAACGCTTGAAAAACAACTCAAAATTCAACACTCAAAACTCAAAATTGGAAATAAAATATTTGTCAAATCATGAACATTTAGCTAACATGGTTACTAGAAGTGTTGAGGTGATATGTATTGTGAATGAGAAAAGCATAAAAGAAATACAAGTTGAAGTTGATGACTACATAAGTCAATATAAAGAAGGGTACTTTAGTCCTTTAGCAATGCTTGCGAGAATGACAGAAGAACTTGGCGAACTCTCTCGTGAGGTTAATCATTACTATGGAGAAAAGCCTAAAAAATCAACTGAAGAAGAAAAGACGATGGAGCAAGAACTTGGAGATCTTTTTTTTGTACTCGTTTGTTTTGCTAATTCATTAAACATTAATTTAGAGGAAGCTTTCGATCTTGTCATGGAGAAATTTAAAACAAGAGATAAAGATCGATGGACTAAAATAGAAGAAGAGTAAAGGAGTAATTAAAAATGACACAAACAATTAAAGTAGCAATCACAGGCGCAGGGGGAAAAATGGGTCAGGAGGCAGTACGAATGGTTACTTCGACGCCACATTTTCAACTTGTAGCAGCGATAGATATGCATAACGACGGAAAGTTGCTTTCTGAAATCGAAGGGATGCCTAATGTAGAAGTCCGAATGTACAATGATTTACATAAAGCGTTAACAGAAAATGAGGTTGACGTATTAATAGACTTAACGAATCCGAAAGTTGGGCGAAAGCATATGGAAATTGCTTTTGAGCATGGAGTTAGGCCAGTAGTCGGGACAACAGGCTTTTCAGAGACCGATGTCCGCGAACTTTCACAAATGGCTGAAGAAAAAGGGTTAGGAGCGATTATTGCACCCAACTTTGCTATTGGAGCAATTTTAATGATGAAATTTTCGCAAATGGCAGCACGTTATCTTCCAGACGTAGAAATTATTGAAATGCATCATGACCGAAAACTTGATGCACCGTCAGGAACAGCTGTTAAAACGGCACAAATGATTTCTGAAGTAAGAGAGCCGAAACAACAAGGAAACCCAGAGGAAAAAGAAGAACTTCAAGGAGCAAAAGGAGCTGAATACGAAGGAATGCGTATCCATAGTGTTCGTTTGCCTGGTCTTGTTGCTCATCAAGAAGTGCTTTTCGGTGGAATTGGACAAACATTAACAATTCGTCACGATTCTATTGACCGTACTTCTTTTATGCCAGGGATCCGCTTAGCAGTTGAAACAGTGATGAAGCTTGACTTATTAGTATATGGTTTAGAAAATATTATTGAATAAAGGGGAAGGTTTCATAATGAAGATTGCATTAATTGCTCACGACAAGAAAAAGCCAGAAATGGTCCAATTTGCTACGGCATATGAATCAATTTTAAAAGAGCATCAACTTTTCGGTACTGGAACAACAGGAACAAAAATCATGGAAGCAACTAGTCTACAAATTGAACGTTTTAAGTCTGGTCCCTTAGGAGGGGACCAACAAATTGGAGCTCTTGTTGCTAAAAATGAAATGGATTTAGTGCTATTCTTCAGAGACCCACTAGCAGCTCAACCACATGAGCCTGATATCACTGCGTTAATTCGTCTTTGTGACGTATATGGAATCCCCCTTGCTACAAATATGGCGACAGGTGAAATACTAGTTAAAGGCCTTGCAAGAGGAGACTTTCAATGGAGAAAAATTGTGAATCCAAAGGTTGAAAATAATGAGTGAACATAGCAAATTTGACCTTTTAGCTTTTGGCGCCCATGCTGACGATGTTGAAATCGGCATGGGTGGTACAATGGCTAAATATAGTCATCAAGGTTATAACGTAGCAATATGTGATTTGACAAAAGCAGAATTGTCATCTAATGGTACTGTAGAGCTACGGGAAAAAGAAGCAAATAAAGCGCAAGAGATCTTAGGTGTAAAGAAAAGGGTTCAACTTGATTTGCCAGATCGAGGTATTTTTATTACCCCCGATCATATTAATAAAGCGGTGTCTATCATTCGTGAATTTCGACCTCAAATTGTCTTTGCTCCTTACTATGAAGATCGTCATCCTGATCATGGCAATTGTGCTACATTAATTAAAGAAGCTATTTTTTCAGCACGGATCAAAAATTATGAAGATGAACTCAAGTTACCAGCTCATAAAGTGGATGCTTTTTATTATTACATGATCAACGGCTTTCATAAACCAAGTTTTATTGTCGATATTTCCAATGAAATTGAATTAAAAGTAAAAGCATTAAATGCTTATGAAAGTCAGTTTACAAAGCAACCGAAAAGTGTGGAAACTCCACTGACGAATGGTTATATTGAATCAGTCTTAGCGAGAGAAAGCCTATATGGAAAAGAAGTAGGAGTTGAATACGGAGAGGGCTTTATAAGTGATGCGCCATTATTATTTCAACAACTAGTAAGGGAGAAGAAATGAAGTTAAAAATAGGAATTACTTGTTACCCAACAATAGGTGGCTCAGGGATTATTGCTACTGAATTAGGAAAGCTTTTAGCCGAAAAAGGACATGAAGTTCATTTCATTACTACCGGTTTACCATTTCGACTAGAGAAAGTATATTCAAATATATATTACCATGAGGTTGAAGTTAATCAATATTCCGTATTTCAATATCCGCCTTATGATTTGTCTTTAGCAAATAAAATGGCAGAAGTAACTCGCCGTGAAGATTTGGACATTCTTCACGTTCATTATGCAATCCCCCACGCGATATGTGCTTTCTTAGCAAAAGAAATGGTTGGTGGCGACTTGAAAATAGTCACAACACTTCACGGTACAGATATAACCGTTTTGGGCTATGATCAGTCATTAAGTGAAATGATCCGCTTCGGTATTGAAAAGTCTGATGCAGTTACAGCAGTTTCAAGTGATTTGATTAAAGAAACTGAAACGTTATTACATATAGAAAAGAATATAGTTCCCGTTTATAATTTTGTTGATCATCGTGTCTATCATAAAAAAGATGGCACTGTCTTAAGGCGAGATTATAAGATCGCTGAGGATGAAAAGGTAATTATTCACGTATCTAACTTTCGTCAAGTCAAGAGAGTTCCTGATGTTGTTCGTAGTTTTGCCCAAATAGTGAAGCAAGTTAATGCAAAACTACTACTTCTTGGAGATGGACCTGAGTACTCCACGGTTTGTCGTCTAGTAAAAGAATTAGGATTACGAGATAAGGTATTGTTTTTAGGAAACCAAAAACATGTCGCTGACTTTTTATCCATCAGTGATTTGATGATGCTATTATCCGAAAAAGAAAGTTTTGGATTAGTGTTATTAGAAGCAATGGCTTGTGAAGTTCCTGTAATTGGAACAAATGCGGGTGGTATTCCTGAAGTAGTCGTCGATGGTGTATCCGGTTTTATTTGTGATATTGGCGATGTAGATGCTATTTCAGCGAAAGCCATTGAAATTTTAACAAATGATGATCTACATAAAAAGATGGCAAACGAATCAGTAAAAAGAGCAAATACGTTTTTTAGCACGGATACGATTATTTCTCAATATGAAGATATTTATTATACGATTCTAAATAAGCGTAAAGTGATGTAAAAGTCGAAAGTAGGTTGGGAAATGAGCACTAATTTCTTTAAGACGGCGAATATGATTGTTGAAAAGATTGAAGACGCTGGTTTTGAAGCATACATTGTTGGTGGTGCCGTTCGTGATCACTTACTTAATAGAGGCGTTCACGACATCGATATTACTACGTCAGCTCCGTGTGAGAAAATTAAAGAGATTTTTTCGCATACGGCAGATGTAGCTTTAAAGCATGGAACTGTTATTGTCTGTTACAATGGTGAAGCGTTTGAAGTAACAACTTATCGAGGTCAAACTTTAATTGAGGATCTAAAGCTAAGAGATTTCACAATCAATGCTATGGTGTTAACGAAAGCAGGAGACATTATCGACCCTTATTTAGGGAGAGAAGATATTAAGCATAGACTTATTCGTGGCGTAGTAAATCCTCGTGAGCGTTTTAGAGAAGATCCACTACGTATGCTTAGGTCCTTTCGGTTTGTAAGTCAACTTGGCTTTTCAATTGATCAAACAACATTTGCAGCTATCCAAAGCGAAAGTAGCCAAATAACAAAGGTCGCAATCGAACGTATTGCTTCAGAATTCGAAAAGATATTTTTAGGGGCTAATGCAAAAAAAGCATTTCAGTTATTAAATAGTTCTAGTATCAGTTGCGAAATTCCTCAGTTGAAGGAAATAAGCAAGTCTCTATCTGATGATAACGTGATATTTTCGATTTCTTCACTAAAAAACATAACCGAAGTATGGTCTCTTTTATTGTTTATATCTGAGGTTCAGGACTGTCAAACATTCTTACGCTGTTGGAAGCAACCTAAAAAAGTGATAAATGAAGTAGATTCGATGATTTCTCGTTTACCAATGCTTTTAAAGCGTGGGTTTAATGAGGAAGATCTATATTTTCTCGGTCTAGAAACAGTTGAGAAGGCGGAACGAGTTAGAGCTCTACTCAAAAATGAAGCACCTAATATTCATAAAGTTACGTCACAATATTATTCATTACCGATAAAAGATAAAAAACAACTGGCGATAAACGGAACAGATATTATTGATCTATTGAAAGATGAAAAACCGAAAGAGCGTATTGGTCAAGTCATTTCTTTAGTAGAAAAGGCAGTTTTAACACAAGTAGTGGAAAATAAAAAAAAGGCAATCATTCATTGGTTACGAGAGGAGGGTTATGTAAATGCGTAGTAAACTATTACAAATGCTTAATGATCATCAAGGAGAATTCGTTTCAGGAGAAGCAATTAGTAATTATTTAGGTTGTTCAAGAACTGCAGTGTGGAAGCATATAGAGGAGCTTCGTAAAGCAGGCTATAAACTAGAAGCAGCCCCTCGTAAAGGGTATCGGATTATTCATCAGCCTAATTTATTAACGGAAAGTGAGATTAAGGCTGGACTCGCAACGAATTATTTAGGAAAACACGTTCATTATGAGAAGTCCGTTAAATCTACTCAAGAAATCGCGCACCGCATCTCTAGGGATGGTGCAATAGAAGGAACCATTGTCGTCGCAGATGAGCAAGTAGCTGGAAAAGGAAGGTTAGGTCGACCTTGGTTTTCTCCAATTGGCACAGGGATTTGGATGAGTTTGATTTTAAGACCGAAAATTCCGCCGCAACAAGCCCCTCAATTAACACTATTAACCGCTGTGGCAGTTATACGAGGAATTAAAGCAGCTACAGATCTTCAGTGTGATATAAAATGGCCGAATGATATATTGTTAAATGGGAGAAAGTTAGTAGGAATCTTAACCGAGATGCAAGCGGATCCAGATCAAATTCACTCCGTCATCATCGGTATTGGGATCAATGTAAATGAAACTGATTTTCCAGAAGAAATAAAAGAAATTGCCACATCACTAAAAATTGAAAAAGAAGAAGAGATCAACCGGGCGACAGTAATCAAAAGTATTTTAGAACAATTTGAGGAATTGTATGAGTTATTTTTGAATGAGGGTTTTATTCCAATAAAAAAGCTGTGGGAATCAAATGCGATAACGATTGGTCGAAATATAACGGCAAGAACAACAACTAACTCAATTCATGGTTTTGCCCAAGGAATTACTGAAGACGGTGTTTTGCTCTTAAAAGATGAAAAAGGAGAAATTCATAAAATTTATTCAGCAGATATTGAATTTTAATGTCACAAATTCGTAAAAATTTGTTATACTTTGATTGTCATAAAAAAAATTGGGCAGTATCTTATAGAACTGCACCACTTAAAAAACTGTTTTAAAAAAGCATTAAAAAAATTAATAGTCTGCCTTGATCCATTTGGACTAGGACAGAGGGATAATGAAACTAAACGGAAGTGCACATACAGAAACTCTTATTTTCTTTGTGCTTAAATAAATCCTTCTCTCCTTTTTTTGGAGAGAAGTTTTTTTTGCACAATAAGCAAGGCGCTTGCGCTTATCTAGAAAATAAGTAGGAGTAGTTTCATTTAGTCTCCTCTGAGAAAAAAGGAGGATAATGAATGAAAACGACAGCAACCTTTAAAGAAATGAAAAGAAACAAGGAAAAAATTGCGATGATGACTGCTTACGATGCTCCATCAGCCAAATTGGTAGAAGAAGCTGGAATTGATGTCATTTTAGTTGGAGATTCTCTAGGAATGGTTGTATTAGGTTATGAATCAACAATTTCTGTAACACTTGACGACATGATATTGCACACGAGAGCAGTTAAGCGAGGCGCAAAAGATACATTTATTGTTACAGATATGCCATTCTTAACGTATCATTCCTCTATAGAGGAAACGATGAATAATGCGAGACGCATCATGCAAGAAGCTGGAGCCCATGCAGTTAAACTAGAAGGCAATGGTGCTGTTATTGAGAAAATTGAAAAGCTAACGCAAGCTGGAGTGCCCGTAGCTGCCCACTTAGGGTTAACTCCACAATCAGTAGGGGTCTTAGGCGGCTATAAAGTTCAAGGGAAAGATGCTCAAACGGCAAAGCAGCTCATCGATGATTCGAAGCAAGTCGAGTTGGCTGGAGCATGTATGCTCGTCTTAGAATGTGTCCCAAAACAGCTTGCTCAGCTAATTAGCGAACAGTTAACGATACCTGTCATTGGAATTGGTGCGGGTTTAGATACAGATGGACAAGTATTAGTATTTCACGACGTAGTCGGATATGGCAGTGAACATGTACCGAAATTCGTTAAACAATATACGAACATAGCATCGAATATAAAAGATGCTGTATCAAATTATGTTAATGATGTAAAAAACACCGAGTTTCCTGAAGGGAAACATTCATTTAATATGAAAGATGAAGAGCTTGGGCGCTTATATGGAGGCTGAAAATGCAAATAGTTCGTACTATCTCCCAATTAAATAACCTCATTAATGCAGTAAAAAAAGAAGGAAAAACAGTTGGTTTTGTCCCTACGATGGGTTATTTACATGAGGGACATATCAGTTTAGTAGAAGAAGCAAAAAAACATGATGATTTTATTGTAATGAGCATTTTTGTAAATCCGTTACAATTTGGACCAAACGAAGATTTTGAACTGTATCCTAGAGATTTAAAAAGAGATGAAAAATTGGCAAAGATGGCAAACGTAGATGTAATTTTTTATCCAGACGTACAAGAAATGTATCAAAAGGACTTAACGTGTACGGTACATGTTCAAAAAGGTGTTAATGCATTATGTGGGAAAAGTCGACCAGGTCATTTTGATGGGGTGGCCACAGTCGTTCTTAAGCTTTTTAATATTGTTCAGCCGACACGAGCTTATTTTGGAATGAAAGATGCCCAACAAGTCGCTGTCATTGAAAATTTAATTGCTGATTTTAATGTGCCTGTTCAATTAATGAAGTGTAAAACCTTAAGGGAAGAGGATGGTTTAGCTCGGAGCTCAAGGAATGTTTATTTGACAAATGTCGAAAGACAACAGGCGCCAGAAATATATCGGAGTTTAAAACAAGCAGTTGAAAATATTGAAGCTGGCGAAAAAAGTACATCTAAGCTAAAAGAGGAAATGATTTCGCACTTATCTTTAACGACAACAGGTGAGGTTGATTATGTAGAGATTTTAAGTTATCCAAGTCTTGATGAAATTAGTGCTATAGAAGGACAAGTAATTATAGCTATAGCCTTAAAATTTTCAAAAGCACGGCTCATTGATAATGTCACAATTACGGTTTAAAAGAAACTATTTGCGAATATGGAGGAAATTATAATGTTTAGACATATGATGAAGGCTAAACTTCACCAAGCTCGTGTGACCGAAGCCAATTTAAATTATGTTGGTAGTGTCACGATTGATGAAGATTTGTTAGATGCTGTCGACATGCTACCGAACGAAAAGGTTCAAATTGTTAATAACAATAATGGTGCAAGGCTAGAAACATATATCATTCCAGGTGAGCGAGGAAGTGGTGTTGTTTGTTTAAACGGTGCAGCAGCTAGACTTGTTCAAAAAGGTGATGTTGTTATCATTATTTCATACGCTCTCGTTAGTGAGGATCAAGTAAATAAACATGAACCTAAAGTAGCAATTATGAACGAAAATAATCAAATTGTAGAAATGTTTGGTACTGAACCAGCTTCTACCGTTCGTTAAATCGAATATAAATCCCCCTAATGTAAAACACTTAGCATAAGATTATCAGCTAAATGTGCATCAGTTAGGGGGATTTTTAATGGAAAAATGGGTGAATGATTGGCATAGTCGTTATTGGAAATTGAAAAAAATGGTTGAAAATAATAGTCAATTTAATGAAAATTTATATGAAGAATTGGCTAAAGAATGTGGTGCGCTTCTAGAGACTTGGATGGAGATGGAAGATAAATTAGATGATATAAAAGAAATGAAACAGCTTGAACAACCTTTACCAAAAGAAAAATTAGACCCTAAAGAGATCGAGGGTTTAAAGTATTTTAACCTAGAGCTGTTTGATAAAGCGATTCATTGTTTAAAATCTGAAATTTCGAAGGAACGTAAGCACGAACTTGTTTTATACTTATATTTAGGTTTTTCATATCTTTATGA
>SKSA01000087.1 GCA_007118195.1 Anaerobacillus sp.
AAATTGAAGTAACCTTTCGATTTGTACATGTATATTTACTGACATAGTTACCAGTCCTTTCAAAAGTTATTGTTTCGGGTAACCAGTTGGATTTTTCTTAAACCACTCCCAGGCACTTAAAATGATCGTTTCTATGTCGGCATATTGAGGTTGCCAGTCTAGTTCTTTCATCGCCTTTTCGGAAGATGCCACTAATTTGGCTGGATCTCCTGCTCTTCTTGGAGAAACCACAGCTGGAATTGGATGATCCGTCACTTTTCTCACTGCTTCAATGACTTGTTTCACACTAAAACCATTACCATTTCCTAAATTGTAAACGGCACTAGTATTTTCTATATTTAACTTATTTAAGGCAAGGATGTGCGCATCTGCTAAATCTGTCACATGAATATAGTCTCTAATACATGTTCCATCTTCCGTGTCATAATCATCACCGAAAATCGAAATGGCTTCACGTTGTCCGAGCGCAACTTGTAAAATAATTGGAATTAAATGCGTCTCTGGAGAATGATCCTCTCCTAAAACTCCGTTCATATGAGCCCCAGCTACATTAAAGTAACGCAAAATCACGTGTTTAATTCCATGAGCCTCATCCGCCCACTTCAGCATTTTTTCAACCGCCAATTTTGTTTCCCCATATGGGTTGGTAGGAATCGTTGGATCGGTTTCTAAAATCGGGATATTTTTCGGTTCACCATAAGTGGCCGCTGTCGATGAAAAAACAATTTTTTTCACGTTGAATTTTTCCATTACTTTTAACAAGCACATTGTCCCATAAACATTATTTTCATAATATTTAAGAGGGACGTTTACACTTTCACCGACTAGTGAATCGGCGGCAAAATGAATAACCGCATCAATCTCGTGCTTCTCAAATACTGTCTCTAAAAAGGCTTCATCGCGTAAGTCCCCCACACATAAAGTTGCCTTATCTAACACTGCCGCCTTATGTCCACTCTGTAAATTATCAACGATTACTACTTCTTCACCACGATCAAGTAATTCTGAAACTGTATGACTCCCAATAAATCCGGCACCACCACAAACTAAAACCGCCATTTTTTATTTCCTCCCTTTAAATGTCGTCTTGAGTAATTTATAATTTTTTAGCACCATCACCGATTTGAACAACATAAAAATCGGCGCATAGGTTCGTCTTTTCTTGATACGTTTTACCGACATTTTCTATAAAGTTATCCACTTTCTTATTTTCTACAATACTAATTGTACATCCCCCAAATCCAGCACCGGTCATTCGAGAGCCGATCACCCCTGGTTGTGCCCAAGCTGCTTCAACAAGCGTATCTAATTCAAACCCAGTCACTTCATAATCATCTCTTAATGAAGTATGCGACTGGTTCATCAACCCACCAAACCCCGCAATATCACCTTTCTTCAATCTTTCAACCGCTTCAATTGTACGGGCATTCTCAAATACTGCGTGTTTAGCACGTTTACGGTCTACTTTATTTGTAATCACATCTTTCACTTGCTCAAATTGTTCAGGAGTTAGCGCACCTAATGAAGAAATTTCAACAACATCTTTTAATTGCCCTAAAGCACGCTCACACTCTGATCGACGTTCATTATATTTCGAATCTAGTAACCCTCTTCTCTTATTCGTATTAGCTATGATTAAAGAGGCACCGTTAAGATTTACCGGACTATACTGATAATTTAATGTATCGCAATCTAGTAGAATTGCATGATCTTTTTTTCCCATACCAATTGCAAACTGATCCATGATACCACAGCTCACACCGATAAATTCATTTTCGGCTTTTTGACTTAGCTTCACCATATCTACCATTGATACATCATGGCTAAATAAATCTTTTAACATGACCGACGTCACAAGTTCTACCGAGGCTGAAGAAGAAAGACCAGCACCATTCGGAATGTTCCCATAAAATAAAATATCAATACCAGAAGTAATGGGGCAGTTTGCATCCTCGAACGTTTTCATTACCCCTTTAGGGTAATTTGCCCAGTCATGATCTTCAACAAACTCCAATTGATTTATATTAAAACTAATAATTCCTTTTTCTTCAAAGTTTAATGAATACATCTGTACACATTCATCGTTTCTTTTTCTAGCGACTATATACGTCCCAACACTTAAAGCGCACGGAAATACATGTCCACCGTTATAATCCGTATGCTCCCCAATTAAGTTCACTCTTCCTGGAGCAAAAAATTGGTGTAATTCTTCACTTTCTCCAAAAATACGATTAAATTGACTCTTTAAGTTTTCTACCATTCTGCTTTCTCCTTCGTGTAGATAAATTAAGATGAAGATGCTTACTTATATTTAAATATTTATCATAATTTCCATTAAATTGTGTTCCCTTACTTAATACCCGTCATCGCAATTCCTTTAATAATTTGTTTTTGGAAGATCAAGAACACAATTAATGCGGGTAAACTTGCAAGTACGTTTGCTGCCATAGGGACAGATAAGTCCGTTGCAAAACTACTTTGAAATGTTGGAATTGCAACCGGTAGTGTCATCATAGCTGATTCATTTGCAATAAGTAGCGGCCATAAGAAATTATTCCACGATTGAACAAATACGAAAATCCCTAGTGCTGCCATCGAAGTACGCGAAAGCGGTAAGAAAACACTCCACCAAATACGAAGCATGCTCGCACCATCAATTTTTGCAGCCTCCATGAGTTCAGTCGGAATACCATCATAAAATTGTTTTAGAATTAAAAACCCAAGTGGTAAAAATAAACCAGGGAAAATTAAAGCTTTATAGGAGTTAATCCATCCTAATTCAACGATCATAGAAAATAACGGAACAATAATCGCTTCAACAGGCACCATCATTCCTGCTAAAATGAGTAGAAACACGATATTTTTTCCTTTAAATGAAATGCGTGATACTGCAAATGCTGCGAGTGAACACAATAATAATGTTAAAACGGTTTGAACAACTCCAACGAATACACTATTCCACGTCCAACGCCAAATTAACGACGACTCATTAACCTTCAAATAGCTTTCAATTGTAAATGGTGGTGAAAACAATTCGCTTAACACCGTTACAACTGAGTTTTCTGGTTTTAAGGAGACGATAAACATCCAACAAATTGGAATTAACACTAAAATTGCAAGCACATAACTCACAAAGTAAACAAAGAAGCGACCCGTTTTTCCT
>SKSA01000198.1 GCA_007118195.1 Anaerobacillus sp.
GTTGGCCAATTAAAAATGGAACACCGCAATTAACAAATTTTAAAGAAACAATGTTATCAAATGAATTATTTTTAAAACATGAATTAGAACTCGAAACACTTGGTAACCCTAGTCAAATGTTGCTAAACGATGACACGCTTTATTCGATTAGTGAAAATAATATGAAGTTATATGCAGTGTCACTTGAATCAAAAGCGATTTTATGGGAGTTTAACCCCCTAAACGAAAAAGCAATCCGTAGAATTGCAATTGTAAACGATAATATTGCTGTTTTAACTTATGATCAATTGTACGTCGTAAAAGATAATGGTACCAATAAAACACTCTTATGGGAGAAAAGTGTGGGCGGTAATGAAATTAGCTTTGATGAAAATCAAATTTTCATTTACGATGCTACAACTGTAAGAGCTCTTGATTCTCAAACTGGAGACAATCAATGGTTCTATACGTTTCCGTCTACCTGGGAGAAGTTTCATAGTCCGATTTCTAATCTCGGTGATAAAGTTTACTTTGTAACTGACAACCAAATGGAGAGGGTAAGAAAGCTTTATGCCATAAATAAAGGTTCTGGGCAAATTTTATGGACGAGCAATGTTGATTATTACGCCCAATATCCGATTATTATTGGTGACAAAATCATTTTAGCTACACATACAGAAGTAACCGCTTATGATGTGAATACAGGAATTTTCAGATGGAAAAAGCCGCTTGGGTCGACGTATGCAAGTACATTTGGAGATACATTTAGTGCGAATCAAACGACTGTTTTTACACGAGCTCATACTGGACATTTAGTAGCCTTTAATACGCAAAATGGTGAAGAGAAATTTAGAGTGAATTATGGCGAAGCTGTAGCAGGAAGGATAAATCCATTTACTAAAGGTCCAATGCTAGTAACAAGTAATCAAGTGATCCTAGAAAATTACGGAAGACTTAAATTTTTTGATGTAAACACTGGAAATCACGAACATACGATAAGTATTCCAAATGTTAATTTAAGACCAATTTCACTTACAAACCAATATATCCTTGCAACTGGTAATAATAAAGTATACGCCTTTGCACCACCTAGTGATGAACAGTACGTTGATCCAGATGGTGATATGCAACCAGAGCAACCACCGGCGCCAGACCCTCAACCAGGACAGATAGTCTATGTCGTAAAACCTGGGGATACACTATGGAAGATTGCAAATCAGTTTGGCACAACTTACCAGGAGATTGCAGAAATTAATAAAATTGATCCGTATACTTATATTTGGGTTGGACAAAACTTAACAATCCCTGAGCCGCAGCAAATACACACTGTTCAATCAGGTGACACACTCTGGAAAATAGCAAACCAATACGAAACAACTATTCAAGCGATTGTTGATGCAAATAAAATTGATCCTAATGATTATTTAAGAATTGGACAAACATTATTGATCCCAAAACCACAAGTGACAAAAGTGCACACTGTCCAAGCAGGTGATACATTATGGAAAATTGCGCAACAATACGGAACAACGTTACAAGCAATCCTCGACAAAAATAACTTAGATCCAAATAAATTTATTCATGTAGGACAACAGATTATAATCCCTTGATTATTAAACACTGACTTAAAAGGTACTTCTTTTGCCTTTTAGTCAGTGTTTTATTTAAAGATAAGAAAATCTATCATTTTTCAGAATACTAACAACTCCGTATAACTTTTTTTAGAAATGATACTAGCGATATTCATACCTCGATGTTTTTTATTTATTTTTTAATAACCCAAACTACAACTATAACAATTCCCAATAAAACAACAGCTATATGTAAATACCAGTAATCAATAAATAACTCCCATTGAAGTTGTTGGATCTCTTTAACTCTTTTAAAGTACTCCACCACGTAACTCTCCTCGTATATTATCTCTTTAAAACGAGCCATCAACATTTTTTTCGATTTTTTTAATTTTTTCTCCGAAATAGTTGTATTTTACTTTATCTTCAAAAACTAATTGCTCTTCGACCTACACTTTACAACGAAGGCTAAGGAAGCCGCCGAGTTTTACTTTAAGAGGGTAATATCGACCGTTAAGCTTTATGTCAGCGTTGAGCGTATGGTAAGTTTTGAGCCATGAGTTGTCCCTTCAGTTAAATGACCAAAATTATATCCAATAAGAAAAAAACACCAAAAATGAAGAAAAATCACAAAAAATTTTTAACATAAAAATTTTCCTTTGTATTGAACAATTTCTATACATTAATATATAGTCATTGATAATCTTTAACCCTCAAAAATTTCTATAAACACTACTTCATTTTCTGCCAACGAATAATTTTCTAGTACCTTCTTGATCTTTTCAGTTGCAGTTAATGAATTATCGTCTAATAATAGACATACGTAATTTCCGTTAATTGTATATTCTGTTTTCGTTTTAGGATCTTCAAATTCTACTCCATCTGCCTCACAATCAAAACAGTAATGGTCAGCAACGTAAAGATATGTTTTTATCGGTGTGAAATGAATGAGCACATTTAATACTGTATCATTGTCTTTTAATTCTAAACCATCTCCGAATTGACTGAGTTTCTTAAGAAAATTATTTATCATTGTAAACACCACATTTCTAAAAAATAAATTGTAGTAGCACTAAGACCTTTCAATATTTAAACCCTTTTTACTTAATACGTTTTTTGCTATATTTAAGTTTCAATTAGTTGTACACTTCTCTATTTTTCTTTAATAGATACCAAAATATAGGGACTGTTCTTTTATTTCCTTCTTTTTGCGAAACGAAAGATGCAAAAGAACCGTCCCCGCGATTTCAAACTCTTAATTCACTCAGCTAACTTATCTGCATTCTTTTTAGATTTTTGAGTTGTCCATTTATCCCACAAATACATACAAAATCCCCAAAATATACTATAAAAAAGAAATTCAATAATCTGTTCTTTAAAACTTTTCCCAGACCCATTGATAAAAGTCATAAAAGCACCAAAAAATATTGCTCCTACTATGATCCCTTTTAGCATTCTTCTCTTAGATTGTTTTTGTTCAGCGGGTAAAAATAAGCCACTCTTTACACCTCGAAACGTATAGTAAGCACAAGCAATTAAAAAAACTATGAAAGTGTCTATAAAATATACAGGATTTAAATCTAAAAAGATTAATTTTATAAAGGTA
>SKSA01000251.1 GCA_007118195.1 Anaerobacillus sp.
CCATGCTCTTTATTCCATTGTAAAATGGTTTTTACTGCCTTTAAATTTAGAAGGGTTAGTTCTTTCACTTTTTTCATTCCTTCTATTTCTACGGTTCGAATTCGGCAAGTTCTCATTTTCAATCCAAGAGTTACATTTAAACAAGCATAGCCAATTCTCATTATTCCACCTCTTAATTTATTACTGTCATAATAAGGGACTATCCCACACAGTAATTTTCTGATATAATTTCGTTCGTATGCCTAAACTTTTAAATAGGGGTGGTGACACTTTATGAAAGAAACAACAACGTTAAAACAAAAAATATCACAATTTTTATATGTATTAATTCCAATTTTAGTCACCCAAATTGCCCTATATTCGATGAATCTTTTCGATACGATGATGAGTGGAAACGTTAGTTCCAATGATTTAGCAGGAGTTGCCATAGGCTCAAGTCTTTGGGTCCCTATTTTTACAGGGATCTCAGGAATTTTAATGGCGATTACCCCTATTGTTGCCCAACATCTCGGTGCAAATAATAACAAAGATGTTCCTTTTGCCGTTGTGCAAGGAATCTACTTATCTATCATTTTAGCCGTTATCGTTATTATATTAGGTATACTATTTTTAAATCCAATATTAAGCTTAATGAACCTAGATCCTGTTGTTGAAAAAATTGCACGCCACTATCTCATTGCTTTAGCCATTGGGATTATTCCACTATTTGCTTATACGGTTTTACGTTCATTTATGGACGCTTTAGGACACACGCGAGTAACGATGATTATTACGCTCTTATCGTTACCTATCAATATTTTTTTCAACTATATTCTTATTTTTGGAAAACTCGGCTTCCCACAATTAGGTGGTGTTGGTGCAGGGTATGCCTCGACGATTACTTACTTATGCATCACAATGATGGCCATTTATTTTATCCAACGGATTACGCCGTTCGCAGAATTCCAGATCTTTAAAAAGTGGTTTAAAGTCTCTTTCAAATCTTGGAAGGAGATTTTAAAAATTGGCGTTCCTAGTGGGTTAGCAATTTTTTGTGAGACGAGTATTTTTGCGGCTGTTACATTACTAATGGCTAAATTTAACACGATTACGATCGCAGCACACCAAGCGGCTTTAAATTTCGCCTCCCTCTTATATATGATGCCTCTTAGCATCTCAATTGCTTTAACGATCACTGTTGGCTTTGAAGTGGGGGCTAAACGTTATAAAGATGCAAGAAGCTATAGCTATTTAGGCATAAGCTCAGGGCTTCTTTTAGGAATTGTAGCGTCCGTTATTTTATTCGTATTTAATAAGCAAGTTGGAATGCTTTATACAACTGAGCCAGCGGTTTTAGATTTGATTCAACAGTTTTTAATATACGCCATCTTTTTCCAACTTTCTGATGCAATTGGGGCACCAATTCAAGGAGCACTTCGTGGATATAAAGATGTGAATGTAACTTTTCTTTTAGCCGTTGTCTCCTTTTGGATCATCGGTTTACCGCTAGGATATTTATTAGCAAACTTTACCGCGTACGGCCCGTTCGGTTATTGGTTAGGTCTAATTATTGGACTTGCAACAGGAGCAATTTTCCTATTTTTACGCCTTAGGGTCATTCAAAAAAGGACGATAACTAGTAAAGTGGCAAAGAGCATGTTTTGAAGAAATTATACTCAAAACATGCTCTCATCTTTATCCATGTACTTTAGCCACTCCCAATGCTAGGTTGTCCCAAAGTACCTCCTCCACTTTCTCTACTAATTCGATTGGACACTCTATAACTAATACCACTTCTGACTTTTTTCCATTTACAACCCTTTCTTTTTTATGAACAACCTTAAAAATGATGTAGTCGATAATGAAGCCAACTATAAATCCTAGTGCTGCACCAATTAACCCCCAAAAAATTGGACCCCACTCTAATATAAAACCGATACTTGCCCCAATGACGGAAAATGCGGTTCCAATGGCTGCTCCTTTATCAAACATGCTAATACCATCTGCTCTATGGAGCGTATCAAACAATCTTCTTTCTTCTACTCGATTATTGAGCGGAACAGCCAGTATACTATCTTTATTAATCCCTACTTTATTTAATGATGTAATTGCCAATTCAATATATGATGAATGCTCGAATGTAGAAAAAATTTGCAAATCATTTCACCTCATCTACTGAAATAGGAATTTTTACATGATATTGTTGGAACTGTTCTTTAAGAAACTTTCGTTGTTCACTCTCAAATAATTTATTATTTTCAACTGTATTGACGTACGAATCATACACTGCAAATGAAATATGAGAAGGTATAAACATAAACCATTGAGGGTCAATCACCATTGTCGCTTGTTTAATTTCTCCTAAAAACAGAAAATGAACAGCAGAGAGAACATTCGAAAAGTACACAAAAACAATCATAAAAGCCATCGTGAAAACTGCTGTTAATACTCGGTGGATATAGAGTTGACCCAATCCTGGTGTGAAAAGTGACCACAATATCGCCATTATAGGTCTTCTTTTATCTAAGTAGTTAATTTCAAAAGCACCAATGATGTACGAATTAAAATCTGCATTTTCTCGCTCGGCTAAAATAAATACTTTATTCATATCAACGCTGGTTCGGTAACTATCCCATATTCCAAAAATGTAAACAGGAATATACAAAAGCATCCATCTCGGTTCAAGCACTTCCTTTGCCATTCCAATATTACCAGTAAATGAATAAACCATTGCTTGATTGATATTCGCCATGTTATTTACGAGAATTTCCCAAAGAAAAAGAGCATAACCTCTAAGATATTTGGACAAAAGAAGATGACCAAAACCCGGAAACGCTGCCGACCACCACGCAATGATGTAGGGATTTCGTAAATGTAGTTGGGTTGTACCAATAGAACTAACATGCGCTTTAAATCGACGTTCTCTATTAGTAGAATTAAAATTATTCATTATGTTTTCCCTCTGATTTTAGGCAACTGTTTTTCCTATAACTTTAACCATTTCGAAGAAAAATATGTAAGGTGGCATTTAACCCTAGAAAAGCGAACTCGTTTCAGCAAGCTGAAACATCGAGAAATCAGATGGAGTCTCGACTCCACCTGATTAAAAGTTCCCACCTACGCTACGCGTTGAGGTGGAGGTCTATAACCCTTAAACCATTTAAG
>SKSA01000321.1 GCA_007118195.1 Anaerobacillus sp.
CAGTGGCCGCTACTTGGGCAAGCATTGTTGTGTTGAAAGGCTCTCTCGCTGGTTCAATCTTCGCGATAAAACCTTCATTAGCAACGCCATAACCAATCCTTAACGAGGCAAGTCCATACGCTTTCGAAAAGGTACGTAAAACCATTAAATTGTTATAGTCGCGTAGTAACGGGAGAGTGTTAGGGTAATCTTCAGCTACCGCATATTCAAAATAAGCCTCATCGCTTACAACAAGAACATCATTTGGAACCTTCGCTAAAAATTCGCTAAATTTCTCTTCACTTACATACGTACCTGATGGATTATTTGGATTACAAACCCATACTATCCGAGTTTTTTCATCAATTTGATCTAACATTGCATCTAAATCGTGAATCCCATTTTGTAGTGGCACTTCACGAACTTCAGCGCCTTCAATGATGGCATTGTGTTTATATTGCGGGAAAGAAGGTACAGCACAAACTGTATTTGATTCTTCTGTTAATAAAGCTCTACATAATATTTGGATCACTTCATCTGAACCGTTCCCAAAAATAAGTTCTGTTTCCCTAACATTTAAATGATCTGCTACATCGCGGCGGATATTGGCGGCATAGCCATCAGGATAAATGGCTAGCACATCTAGAGAATCACTAATTGCTTTTTTAGCAAGCTCCGAACAGCCAAAAGGATTTTCATTTGATGCAAGCTTTATTACTTCATTCAAACCAAATTGCTTTTTCACTTCTTCAATAGGCTTCCCTGGTTTATAAGGGGATAGCCCAATGAGTTGTTGTTTCACTTTCATCGTTTAACACCCCAATTCACTAAAGTTATTGTTGCATTTCTATCTATCTTACGACGAAACGAGCGTTTGTACAAATGTTTTTATTTCTAAAAACGCTTTTTCTTTTGTTGTGCTGTCTAATATTTCAGTCTTTTTCGATTCTATCATTTTTACTAATGCACTACCAACAATAATTCCATCACAATAAGGTTGAAGTTGCTTTACTTGTTGGCTACTAGAAATACCAAAACCTACAGCAACAGGAACATTACTATGTTTCCTCACTTCTTGTAAAAATTCATAAATATTTTCATTAAACTCGTTTCTTACTCCTGTTACTCCTAAAGAAGAGACGCAATATAAAAATCCATTGGCTACTTTGGCAATTTGTTCGATTCTTTTATTAGAAGTAGGAGCAACTAATGATATGAGTGGCATATTTTCATCATCACACCGTTTGGCTAAACTTCTACTTTCTTCATAAGGTAAATCCGGAATGAGAATGCCATCAATATCGTTTTCTTTCATTAATTTTAATACGTTTTCTTCACCTAGCTGTAACACTGGATTATAGTACGTAAAAATAATTACTGGAATTGTCAAACCTCTATTGCGCATTTTTGAAACGAGTGAGATTGCCTTTTTTAAATTCATTCCATGATCAAGGGCTCTTAGTGCTGATTGCTGAATCACGGGACCATCTGCTAGTGGATCAGAATAAGGGACACCTATCTCTAAAATATTTGCACCACTTTCTTCGAGTAACAAAGCTAATTCTATCGTTAAATCCGGAGTTGGGTCTCCAGCCATTATAAATGGAATAAATAGTTTTTCATGATCCATTGTGAGTTTTTGAAGTCTCGTATTACTCATTGCCCGCTCCCCCTATCGTATCCATTAATGTATGAACGTCTTTATCGCCTCTCCCTGATAAACAAACTAAAAGGGATTGATCGCTTGGAAGTTTTCCTGCTCTTTTAAAAGCGTGAGCTAATGCGTGAGCACTTTCAATCGCCGGAATTATTCCCTCTAAGCGTGACAACAGTTGAAGTGCTTCGATTGCTTCATCGTCGGTAACACTTTCATAATTAACTCTACCCATATCTTTTAGGTGGGCATGCTCAGGTCCAACACCTGGGTAATCTAATCCCGCAGAAATCGAGTGAGGTTCGATAATTTGGCCTGCTTCGGTTTGTAATAAATACGTGAGTGAACCATGAATCACACCTTTAGTTCCTTTTGTCAAAGTCGCTGCATGGAAGTTTGTATGAACACCTTTTCCAGCAGCTTCAACGCCAGTAAGCGTAACATTCTCTTGTATAAACGGGTAAAACATCCCCATCGCATTACTGCCCCCACCGACACAAGCAATAATTTCATTTGGGAGCTGACCTTCTTGTGATAAAAACTGTTGTTTCGCTTCATCACCGATGACTCTTTGAAAATCTCGTACCATTTGTGGATACGGATGAGGTCCCACTACAGAGCCTATTAAATAAAAAGTATCAGTTACATTTGTAACCCAATATCGAATCGCTTCATTGGTCGCATCTTTTAATGTGCGACTCCCGCTACTAACTGGAATAACTTCGGCTCCTAACAACTCCATTCGAAAGACATTTAACCTTTGCCGTTCAATATCTTTTTCACCCATAAATACTTTACATTGCAAACCGAATTTAGCTGCAACTGTAGCTGCTGCCACGCCGTGTTGACCAGCACCAGTTTCGGCAATGATTTTTTTCTTACCCATTCTTTTAGCGAGAAGTGCTTGACCAATCGCATTATTAATCTTATGGGCACCTGTATGATTCAAATCTTCTCTTTTCAAATAAATACGAGCTCCTTGAAAATGATTTGTCACATTTTCAGCGAACGTTAACGCAGTTGGGCGTCCTGAATATATTTTTAATTGATTAGTGTAGTCTGTTTTGAATGACTCATCAGCTATTGCTTCTTTAAACGCTTCTTCAAGTTCATTTAAAGCAAACATTAATGTTTCAGGTACAAACTTTCCACCAAATTGACCGAATCGTCCGTTATGATCTGGAAATTGATATTTCATACAAATAACCTCTCCTCAAATTGAATCTTGATTTCTTCTGATTTTCTACCGTTTTCTTCAATGCCACTAGATAAATCAATACCTTCTGGGTCGTATTTCAGTAGTTTAGTTATCGTACTAACATTTATTCCCCCAGCAATAAAGCAAGGGACGTTTTGTTTTTCGGCTTCTCTTTTATAGGAAGGGATCGCTGACCAATCAAAAGTCACTCCAGTTCCCCCTCTTATACCTCTTACTTTACTATCGATAACATAGCCATCAACAATACCTTCATACTGTTTCATCAAATCCATTCCGTTTTCAGAGTGGTGTATGACTTTCCACACCTTCTGACTGAACAGTGCTTTTAAAGCCAAGATA
This sequence comes from Anaerobacillus sp., assembly GCA_007118195.1. GTDB lineage: Bacteria > Bacillota > Bacilli > Bacillales > Anaerobacillaceae > Anaerobacillus. The sequence goes on from SKSA01000321.1 coordinate 3,192, forward strand.
TACTCAACAGTTTCTTCACCATGACATTGAATTACATCAAGTGGTATAGTTTCGACAGCTAATTCTATGTCATCAATAGTAGCATTAACGAAAACCCCCACTAGTTTTTGCGAAACATTGACTTTACTTAACCACTCTTTCACTTCACTTGGAGTAACACAACGCTTACTTTCAGCAAAAACAAACCCTAAATATTCGGCACTACTATTGCTAGCAACTTTAACATCTTCCAAACTATGATTTCCACAATATTTAAGCATTGGTGTGACTTTCACTGTTTTTTTCTCCAAATAAAGTTTCAATCCCTTGTAACGGTGTTGGCGCCCGCATTAATGTTTCACCTACTAAAATCGCATCAGCAAAACCTTCAAGTTGCTCTAAATCCCGAGTAGCCCCAATTCCACTTTCGCTAACAATAAAAAGGTTAGCCGGTAATTCCTTTACGATTTCAATCGTATGATTAATATTCGTTTCAAACGTCTTTAAGTTGCGATTATTAATACCTAATATTTCTGGAGTGAAAGTAGATAGCACTTTTTCTACATCTTCCATCGAATGAACTTCAACGAGGCATTCCATTCCCTTTTCATAGCTTTCTAGGTAATATTCATGTAATTGATTTTTATCAAGAATCGCGGCAATTAATAGGATTGCATCTGCTCCGATTCGTTTACTCTGTTCAATTTGTTTCGCTGAGATAATAAAATCTTTTCTCAGTATTGGTAATTTGACTTGCTTCTTTATTTTAGTTAAATACGAAAGATGACCTTTAAAATACTGTTCGTCGGTAAGGACAGAAAGAGCGTCTGCCTTGCCTTGTTCATACTCATTGGCAATCTGCAATGGGTCAAAATTAGCCTTTATTATACCTTTTGATGGTGAAGCTTTCTTCACTTCAGCAATTAAACCTAACTTACGATTTGGGGTGCGAAGTGCTTTGAGAAGCGAGTAATTTGTTACATCTTCAAAATCTTCTATGATGATATTACTAACTTCTATTTTTTTGGTTTCGACAATTTTATTTAACATTGTGCTGTCTCCTTACCGTCACGAAGTAATTGAAACTGATCAAAAGCCCTACCTGAGTTGAGAATTTCTTTTGTTTTTTGGACACCTTCTTTAATACTTTCTACTTCATCAGCGATATATAATGCACTGGCACAGTTGAATACAACAATGTTTTCAGCTGTTTTGTTAGCTTTACCTTTAAAAATATTTTCAATTATTTTTGCACTTTCTTCGACCGTTTCAGCTTTGATGTCACTTAACTCTCCACGCTCAATCCCTACTTCTTCAGGGGATAATTGATACGTGTTAATCTTTCCATTTAGTAACTCTATGACATCTGTATGTGTTGTTATCGAACATTCATCAATTCCGTCTCCACCTGAGACAAACATGGCTCGCTCAGTTCCTATCTCTCGTAACGTCTCGGCCATTTTAAGAGCAAGACCCCGGTCAAAAACACCGATCATTTGCCGATTTGCTTTTGCTGGATTTACTAAAGGTCCTAATAAATTAAAAACCGTTTTAAACCCTAGCGATTTTCTAGTTGAAGCGACATGCTTCATCGAATGGTGATATAGCGGAGCAAATAAAAAGCATAACCCTCTATGTTTTAATGCTTGAACCGCCTCTACTGGTGTTGACTGTACCGGTATATTGAGTTTTTCTAACACATCAGCGCTACCACTAGATGATGAAATCGCTCGATTGCCGTGCTTTGCAACTTTTACACCACTAGCAGAAGCTAGGATCGCTGTTGCAGTTGATATGTTAAACGTCGATAAATTATCCCCACCTGTCCCACAAGTATCTAGAAGTGTCTTTTCTTGATGATCTAATGAAACAGCGTGCTCTCTCATTGAGAGTGCGAAACCGACCATCTCTTCTACGGTTTCACCCCGGAGTCGCATCATTGAAAGAAGTCCTCCAATTTGCGCATCGGTGGCATTACCGCCCATCACTTCATCCATGACTAATTTAGCCTCATTGCGATCTAATGTTTTTCCTTCTGAGCATTTTTTTAAAATTTGTTTAAACATAAGAATTGGACTCCTTTCCTTTTGCGAACATTTTTTCAGCTATCGTAATCGCTTTTATTAATGCTTTTGCTTTATTACGCGTCTCTTCCCATTCACTTTCAGGAACTGAATCAGCCACAATTCCTGCTCCAGCTTGAACATACGCTTTATTTCCTTTAATGACTAATGTTCTAATCGCTATACATGAATCGATATTTCCATCAAAACCTAAATAGGCAATTGCTCCTGCATAAAAGCCTCTTTTTGAGGGCTCAAGCTCTTTTAAAATTTGCATTGCTCTTATTTTTGGTGCCCCTGATACCGTGCCGGCAGGAAATGAGGAAAATAGCGCATCAATAGGGTGAACGTTCCGATCAAGTTGTCCCGTTACTTTTGAAATCATATGCATAACGTGAGAAAATTTTCCGATTTCCATGAGCACCGGTACTTCAACGCTACCATAAGTAGCTACTCTGCCAATATCATTTCTCGCTAAATCTACTAACATATAATGCTCTGCTCTTTCTTTTTCATCTTGCAATAAATCTCGTGCGAGAGCTTCATCCTCTTCCTTTGATTTTCCACGTTTTCTAGTCCCTGCTATCGGGTGAATTTCAATATGCCCATCCTCGATTTGAACTAACCGCTCAGGAGAGCTACCAACTATTTCTACATCGCCTATTTTTAAATAAAATAAATATGGCGAAGGATTAATCATACGTAACACTCGGTAAAGCTCGATACCAGAAACAGTGATATCAAGCTCAAATCTTTGAGAAAGTACTGCTTGAAATACATCTCCAGAACGAATGTAATCTTTAATGATTTTCACATGATCGATAAACTTTTCTTTTTCATAATTAGAACGCACATTTTCAAATGTTATCTCTTCGTCGATCGGTGGTTGATAAAGCTTTGAAATTGCGTTTGTCTGTGAAACCTTTTCAATCATTTCAGATACTTTGTTAGTGGCGTTTAAGTAAAGCTCTTTTAGCGCTAAATCATCTTCTTTTCCCGTCATATTTACATGATGGATCACAAATAGTTCTTTCTTGTGGTGATCATACGCTAAAATAGTTTCACAAAAAACGAAGTTAATTTTTTCTTCGTTATTACCGTTACCATTCTCTGTAAGAATTGGCTCGACTAGTTCAATGGCATCATACGTTATTGCGCCTACAGCACCTCCGCGAAATGGGATGGGTAAGTCAATTTCCTTCACATCAAGATAGGAGATCGCAGCTTGAAACGCCTCTTTAAAATTAGTAAACGAAAATATTTCTTCGTTATTTTTATTTTCAAATGTGTAAAGGTTGTTTTTTTCTTTTAAATAAAACTTTGGCGATAGTCCAATAAAAGAATACCTCGACCATGGAGACTGCTCATCTTTGCTTTCTAGTAAAAAGACAGCATCACTTTCTAATTGTTGAAAAATTTGAATCGGAGTTAACGTATCAGCAAAAAAATGGGAAATAAAAGGGATAGTTTTAAATTGTTTTGCAGCTTCCAAAAATTGTGTTAACGAAGGATTTTTCATTTTTTTCACCTCTTTAATATGGTGAAGAAAAAAAGAAAAGCAAAAACAGCTTGTTAAGTAAAACGTTTCACTTAACTTATAAGCTATTGAGGATAAATAAGCCGTTTATCTTATTTATAACACATCAGGTTACAATTCTACCTGGTGTAAAGTTTTTTTCAAAAGCAAAAAGCCTATAACTGTACAGTTATAGGCATACTTAATAAACGATACCTCTGCTCAGCTCATCTCAACTTCTCTCATTCTCTTCTCATCTCAACTAATCTCAAAAATTATTGTTACAACATTCTCTAGGCTCTTATGAAAACTCTAAACTAAACTTCTTACTCGTCATATTACACTTCATTATGTGTATCTGTCAACAATAAATCAGGCCTTAGATGAACAGCTTCCTCTAAATAAACATGTTTGACTTCTTCTTGTGGTACATCGGTATTAACCGTGAGCATTACTCGAATGCATTTCCGCAAACTGTTAGGCACCGGGATTTCTCTAGAACACATAACAGGGACATACGTCCAATCGGTAAACGAACGTAATGCTTTTGCAGGGAAGGCAGCATTTAAGTCTTCAGTCACTGTAATCATGACGTGAGCAACCGTTTTTGGATCAAGTTGATTTTTTTCAATTAACGCTTTAAACAGTCGTTCTGTCGATGTTAATATTTCCTCTTCATTGTTATTACTTACTGTAATTGCACCGCGAATTCCTCTTACCATGTAACCCCTCCGTCGTTTCTATTTTCGAAATTATTTAGCTAAGTATCGCTCTTAAACGATCTTCTGAAACGGAAACGACCTCTACTTTTCCTATCTCACTTAATAAAACCATCCGAATAATACCTTCTTCTGATTTTTTATCTTTTTTCATTGCCTTAATTAAATCTTCTGTATTTAATTGTGACGGTATCGATACATTATAATTATATTTTTTTAGCCATTCGATAATACTTGGAATGTTTAAATCATTCTTATAGTAGTCTTCACTTACCTTTAAAGCAAACACCATCCCAATAACTACTGCTTCTCCGTGAGTGATTTTCCCATAACCTAAGTTAGTTTCAATTGCATGGGCTAATGTATGACCAAAATTTAAAAAGGCCCGAATTCCCTTTTCTGTTTCATCTTCTTTAACAACAGCCGCTTTCACAGAGATAGATCTTCTTAATAAGTGCTGTGCTAAATCACCTTTTATTTCAGCAAAACTGTGAATATTTTCTTTTATCCAACTTAAAAATTGATGATCCCAAATAAAGCCGTGCTTTATTACTTCTGCAAAACCTGAGCGCCATTCATGTTCAGGCAAAGTTTGTAACGTGTTTGTATCATAAATAACCGCTTCTGGCTGATAAAATGCCCCGATCATATTTTTTCCGAGAGGATGATTAATCGCGACCTTACCACCTACACTGCTATCATGAGCTAATAACGTTGTAGGAACTTGTACAAAAGCTATGCCTCTCATAAATGTCGCAGCAACAAATCCAGCTAAATCACCAACAACACCGCCACCAAGTGCAATAATAAGGGCGCGACGATCTAGACCTTTTTCAAGAGCAAACCCTTGAATATCATAGTATGTTTGAAATGATTTTGATGCTTCTCCGTTAGGAACAATATATTCATGAACTAGATGCTCTTTGTTTATTGAAGACTTTATATCTTTCAAATATAGTGGTGCAACTTTGTCATCTGTGATAATTAAAATCGAAGTTATCGCTGATGGCAGGCGATTAATAATTTCCCCTATTTCAAAACGAATGTCCTCACCAATATATAAAGGATATTCCTTTGTACTCGTCTCAATCTTCATCGTTTCCATTAAAAGTTTTTCACCCGTTCTTCATAACGATTAATGTTTTCCTTAATATCATCTATAAAGTCGCTACCAAACTTATCTAAAAGAGCAGAGGCAACTTCCCACGCAACGACTGCCTCAGCAACAACCGCTGCAGCTGGAACTGCACAGCTATCAGAACGTTCAATACTTGCTTCAAAAACTTCTTTTGTATCGATATCGACACTTTGTAACGGTTTATAAAGTGTTGGAATCGGCTTCATAACCCCTTTAACAACGATTGGCATTCCGTTGGTCATTCCACCTTCAAACCCACCTAAATTATTTGTTTTACGCTTGTACCCATTTTCTTGATCCCAAGTAATTTCATCGTGGATTTCACTTCCAGGCTTTCTCGCTGCTTCAAAACCAATACCAATTTCGACACCTTTAAATGCATTAATCCCCATAACTGCTCCAGCAATCTTTGCATCTAATTTTTTATCATAATGTACATAACTCCCTAAACCGATAGGGACTCCCTCAATGACAACTTCGACAATTCCGCCAATTGAATCTCCATCTTCTTTCGCTTTATCGATGGCATTCATCATTTCCTTTTCGGCGCCACTATCTAAACAACGAACTGGTGAACTTTCTGATCGTTGTTGAAGTTCTTCGATCGACTGATAGTTAACATTTTCAGCTTTAACTCCACCGATCTCGACAACATGACTTGCAACCTTTATCCCAAATTCTGATAACAGCTTTTTGGCAACTGCACCTGCCGCAACTCGAACCGTTGTTTCTCTAGCCGATGATCTCTCTAGAACATTTCTCATATCACGATGATTGTATTTCAAAGCACCGTTTAAATCTGCATGTCCAGGACGTGGTCTAGTAATCGTTCGTTTCACATCACTAGCTTCTCCCTCAAAAGGTTCAATACCCATAATTTCCGTCCAGTGTTTCCAGTCATCATTTTCTACAATAAGAGTGATAGGAGCACCTGTTGTTATCCCGTGCCTTACTCCGCTAGTAATCTTCACTTGATCCTTTTCAATTTGCATTCTTCTACCACGGCCATGACCTTTCTGCCGCCTTGCTAACTCATTATCTACATCTTGCTTTTCTAAAGTTAAATGGGCAGGAACCCCTTCAACAATCGTTGTTAATTGTGGCCCGTGTGACTCACCTGCTGTTAAATATCTCATTTCATGGCTCCTCCTTGATATCTTTAGCGCTTTTATGCGCTAAATTATATCACAGTTTTCTTTTTTTGTCTTACTATTAATAAAATTTTTACATTAAATTTTTCTAATACTTCTACACTAACGGTCTTAAAATGGTTATATTGTAAAATAAGGCTGTCCCGATTAGTGTTTGTATCGCTCGCAAAAATACTATTTATAGAAAGCCTATATTAAAAGGCGCTTTATTATAGTATGTGAGCTAGTTGACACTTATTTAGGGCAGCCTCAATTTGTTTTCTTTCAAAACCGTCATGGAGATTCAGTAGCGCCACCACTTAAAGACGGTGATTTCCTATCACAATTACGATTAACCTTTTTTACGATAAAAAAATGTATCTTCGGTTTCAAATCCATATTCAGCAGGATTAAAAATTTGTTCTGTACTACCAACGAATAATACTCCACCAGGTCGTAATGCAGCGCAAAACTTATGATATAGTTCATGTTTAGCTTCTTCTGTAAAATAAATCATAACATTACGACAAACAATTAAGTCAAAATTTGTATCGAAACGATCGGCTAATAAATTTTGTTGCTTAAACTTTATTAACTTTTTTATATCATCTTTTACTTTATAACCCATTTCTTCATGAGTAAAATAATTTTTAAGAATCTCTTTTGGTACATCTTTAATCGATCGATCCGTATAAAGACCTACTTTTGCACGTTCTAAAATGGCTCTATCTAAGTCTGTAGCTAATATACTTATATTTGACGGGGAAGTATATTTAGAAAGTATCATCGCCAGTGTATATGGTTCTTCTCCTGTAGAACAGGCCGCACTCCAGATTTTTAATCTTTTGTTTTTCTCCATTAATCGAGGTATTATCTTTTTTTCTAAAACTTCCCAACGCTTTGGATTACGATAAAACTCTGAAACATTAATTGTCATTCTTTCAAGAAATTCATCAAATAATTCTTGGCTTTTAATCATCGAATTAAAGTAACTATGAAAATCTTTAAAGCCACGCTTATCTCTTAATGAAGTGAGACGTCGTTTCATTTGTGCTTCTTTGTATAAGGATAAATCAATGCCTGTTTTCCCCTTAATGCTTTCAATAAAACGTTGATAATCATCCATCGTACTTTTCCCCTTTTAGAAGACAGATCTCATTTATATTTATATATCTTTATATCACACTTTAGTAATTGTTACTAGAGAAACTTATTCTTTCATAAAAACCACCATGACGATGCAACGTCACAATCTAGAATGTAAATGCTGACCGAATTCTCTCGCTTTACTCATATAAAAAGGCTAAGCTTTTTGCGCTTAGCCTGATAGTTTTTATGAAATTAAACCCAAGGGTTAATAGTTTTTTCGTAACTGATTAACTCTTCTTCTTTAAAGAAAATACCAATTTCACGTGCAGCACTTTCAGGAGAATCTGATCCATGGATAACATTCATGCTTAGTTTTGCTGCATAATCACCACGAATTGTTCCAGGGTCTGAATCTGCAGGATTTGTAGCACCCATCATTTTACGTGCAGTACTAATGACATTCTCACCTTCCCAAACCATCGCAAAAACCGGTCCAGAAGTAATGAAATCTACAAGTTCACCAAAGAATGGACGCTCTTTATGTTCTGCATAATGAGTTTCTGCCATCTCTTTTGTAACCGTTAACAATTTTGCTCCTACTAATTGAAAGCCCTTGTTCTCAAATCTAGAAACAATTTCTCCTACTAAATTTCTTTGTACACCATCAGGCTTAACCATTAAATACGTTCTTTCCATGTTTAATAACCTCACTCTCTCATATGTATGTAGTTGTAAAATTTCGACATTTATAATTATATCAAATTTTTAAAATATATTCAATATTTAAAGAAAAGCATAGAGTGCCCGTTTAGCCC
>SKSA01000392.1 GCA_007118195.1 Anaerobacillus sp.
TCATCACCGGTCCCCCTTTGTAGTGATAACCTTCACAGTAGTTTTCCTTTTTACTTGTTAATGAAGGGCTTCCGTTAACAGCCTTCTCCATATTTGCATAACACTCCCGCATTGCTTCACTGTCTGAGTTGTAATCGTGAATCGTTAGGATATCAGTTATCGTATGCTCCCAGCCGTCATTACCCACGATCAAACGTGAGGAATCCATTGCTTTTACCATATAGTAAAGTGCATTCACAAAGTTTTGCTGTTCTTTGTTATCATACACTTCATTAATTCCCCACGATTCATTAAGCAACGTATAAACAATAACACTGGGATGATTGTAATGTTTCTTAATTAGACCTTTCATTTCCTGGATAGTATTTTCCATCGCACGATCGTTAAATTCAAAAGCACTCGGCATCTCAGCCCACATTACAAGTCCTAATGTATCGCATAAATACATATAACGATTATCAGCAATTTTCTGATGCTTTCGTACACCATTAAAACCCATTTCCTTCACTTTACATAAATCCGATTTAATATTTTCTACAGATTTAGGTGTCATGAGACCGTTCTCATAATAGCCTTGATCTAAAATAAGTTTTTGGTAAAATTCCTTATTGTTTAAAAGAATTTTTGGACCTTTCATGCTAATTTTTCTCATTCCAAAATAGCTTTTGACGATATCTTTTACTTCATCTTGAGCGCTTAGTGTGAAGGTAATGTCGTATAAGTTTGGCGTATCAGGCGTCCAGTATTCAACGCGAAAGTCAGGCGTTTCTGCACTTACATCGATCGAAAGTCGAGCTCTGTTATTTATAACGCTTACACCACTTTTTCGAATAAATTCACCTTTAAAGTAAATTTCTGCTTCTAAATAGCCTCTTTTCACTTCACCGTCCAAGTAAGCGTCAATCTCTATTTTTGATGTGTCAATATTAGGGTTCATTTTAATGTCTTCAATAAAAAAATCATTGACCGTTTCGATCCAAACTGACTGCCAAATTCCCGTTGTTCTTGTGTACCAACACAAGAAATTATCTTCTTTCCAAGATTGCTTTCCAATTGGCTGCTCACAGCTATTTCTATCTTCTACTCGTACAACTATTTCATTTTCACCTGCTGAAATTTCATTTGTAATTTCAAATTGAAATGGTACGTGACCGCCGCGGTGACTTCCAACATACTGTCCATTCACCCATAATTTAGTTTCGTAATCAGCTGCTTCAAAATGGATGATTGTTCGTTCCCCTTCAAGCTTGCTGCATATAAATGACCGTTTATACCAAACAATTTCATGCTTTATTGAGTCTTCAATACCTGAGTTTTCACTTTGATAACAAAACGGAACTTCGATTTTTTTAGAGAACGCTTTCTTTTCAAACCAACGTTCAATTTCACCGATATTCTTATCATCAAATTCAAATTCCCATTCGCCATTTAAATTCAACCAGTTATCTCTTACAAATTGTGGCCTTGGATAATGTAACTTTAAATCTTTTTCTAGTAACATAATTAGTCCCCTCTCTTAGCGCAAAACTCTTAAATTAAAATAATAATAAACTTAATGAATTTCATAATCCTTATTTAACGCCACTAGGTTGCTACACATCTAGTTGAGTTAAATCGTCTCAACTAGATGTAGATGGATGTGGCTAGTTTATTGGAAGTATGAAATTCACTCAACTGATAGTTTTATATGAAGTAAACTTCAAACCGACTAAGTTTTTATAAAACAATCTATAAGAAAATACTTTAATTAATTTCATAATTCAATATTATCGCCATTAAGTATCTATACGTAGTTGCGTTAAGCCGCTCGCAACTACATATAGTTTGGTATGGCTCAATTTAGGTAATTATGAAATTCACTCACTTCTTAAAATTATATTCTTATTATTACATGTTTTATGGTTTTATTTCAAGTATTATTGTTATAAAAATTAAAAAAATTTAAAAAGGAAAATACTCCACGAATTCTCACTTGGACAATTCGCCCCTCAAGATAAGAGACACTACTGGACTTCCCCCTTTATAAGTGCTCGAAGGAACAGCGCAGAAACTAGGCAAAAATAAATGGGTGCTAAGTTTCAGCACCCATTTACTCTCAGTCTAACAAAAGACTTTGACTATCTATTTTTTAACTATTAGAATTTTCAAAACGAAGGTTCATAATAATATTCTGTTCATAATTGCCAAATTTCGAACCAAATAAGTTTAAACCACCAGCATTGACTGCATCATCCTTCACTCCAATCCGGAATGATATAAATGGTTTTTCTTGAATATTTAAATCGTTAATATTGATACTATTGTTTATATGTTGACCATCGATATAACACCCTGAATCGTTGATCTTCCATTTCTTTAATACACCATATTGTGTATAATTTTTTAACCACCACTTTGGTGTTAAAAAACCTCTTTCACCACCAAAATCACTTGGAGAAGTCCAGGTCCCTACTTCCTTTCCATTAATCCAAACTGTAATATCAGAAGGCCAGTCCATTTTATGAAAAGGAGCTTCTGAACAAATTTCAGCGCTAAATTCAAGTTCTGTGGCTTTTGAACCGTACGGAATTCGATTCGGAAAGCGATATTCAACAAATCCTGCCCGAAAAAAGAGCAGGTGTGCCCACTTTCTATCTGGCTCGTAAAAGGAGCGTGGATCATCTTGAATGCCGATATAGTCGTGTTCGCTAACTAGACCACAGCTCGGTTCAACTTGACAGTCAACATATTCACCAATTGGCATATCAAATACAACCATGTTATCATCTGTCGGCGTTTCATCAGTAAATAAGTTAATGACAATCCGGTCATAGTTAAGGGTATTTACTTTCTGGGTACCTCTTCCTGGAACAAGCTCAGTTGAGATTAAGTTCACGTCCTCAAGCTTTTTTACATTTACCGCTGTCGTAGAAAACGGTATATTCAATTTTTCAGAAAGCTCATTTACATTGTGAGGTTTTTCACTTAAATGTCGCAAAATTTCTAAACGATGTTTATTTGAAATTGCTTTAGATACTTCAAGTGCATCCTCAAGTGTTAATTCAAGTGTTTTCATTTTTTACATCTCCGTCTTTTATTCTAAATTTACTTGTAATAATTATAAAACAAAAAATGGTAAGATGAAAGAATTCTTTCCTAA
>SKSA01000022.1 GCA_007118195.1 Anaerobacillus sp.
AAATATTAATGAGTTACTTCATAATAGTGACTTTATCGTCTCGGTTTTACCGAGTACACCTGACACTGATGGTATGATTAATGAAAAATTCCTTAATGAGATGAAAGAAGGGGCTGTACTCATTAACATCGGTCGAGGAAAAAATATAGTGGAAGCAGATTTAATTGCGGCCTTAGACGGTGGAAATCTTGCGCATGCAGTGTTGGATGTCTTTACCGAAGAGCCTTTACCTGAAAAAAGTCCGTTTTGGGGCATGGATAATGTAACGGTGACACCGCATTTGTCGGGGATATCACCTCAATATCAACCGCGAGCATTCGCTATTTTCGAGAAAAATTTAAATACCTTTTTAAAAGGTGGTAAAGATTTTATTAACAAAGTTAATGTAAATAGAGGATATTAGAATGAAAAAATTGAATTAGATATTAAGTACTACTGTAATTGTGTCGAAAAAGATACAAACGTTGACAGTATTAGTCAGTATATAATATACTAATTATAAATATTATAAAGTAAGAATATTTATTTGAGAAGAGGTGTTGAAAAATGGGACAGCATCGTCTGCAAGAAGCACTGGACTCTTTAAAAAGCACGAAGGTTCGTATGACACCTCAACGTCATGCTATACTAGAATATTTATTTAGTTCGTTCTCGCACCCGACGGCTGATGAAATTTATAAAGCGTTGGAAGGTAAGTTCCCTAATATGAGTGTTGCTACTGTATACAATAACTTACGTGTCTTTAAAGATGTTGGGTTAGTAAGAGAATTAACATATGGTGATTCCTCAAGTAGGTTCGATAGTGTTACAACTGATCATTATCACGTTATTTGTGAAAATTGTGAAAAGATCGTTGACTTTCATTATCCTGGACTTGATGAGGTTGAAACACTGGCGGAGCATGTAACAGGCTTTAAAGTGAAGAGCCATCGTATGGAAATTTACGGCACTTGCCCAGAATGTTCCAAAAAAGAACAACATTAAGCTGACTTTTAGAACGTGTAAATGTCGGCTCTTTTTTTTCTATAAATTTAATGAATTTCATAATTCGTTATTCTCGCCACTAAGATCAATATATAGTTGCGCCAAAACCATTCGCGAACTATATATTGCGTGATGTGGCTCGTTTTAGGTAATTATGAAATTCACTCAATTAAGAAAACCACCTTTGATGTGAAGGTGGTTTTTGACTGAGTTTATAACTCTCTATTATATTTCAAATCAAATTCTTTTCCTTCTAACTGCTTATCAAGAGTTAATGGCTCATTACAATACATGCATGCATCTACTCTGCCGAGCATTTTTGTTTTTTTACCGCAGCTCGGACAAACGACTTGGACCGTTTTGGTTGATATCATCCCTACCCAGAAATAAACGACGGTACTTAAAATGATGCATAGAAAACCGATGATCATTAGTAAAGTCATGAAAAGTGGCGATGCTTGTAGGAAGAGTCCGCCATACATAATGAAAATACCGATAAATACGAGTGCCAGCGCTATAGTTCGAAGTTTATTAATTTTACTACTATATTTGAATGACAATGAAAAAACCTCCGATAAATGTATTCTACTTTTGGTAATGTACTTATATTAGAAAGTTTGTTTAATAAAGTATAGCATAAACGTTTAAATAACTGTAAATGAAAAGATGTGGTTTTGTCTCTAAAAATATAACCAACTATTTTATGTTTTACACTATTTTAATAATATAAAAGGAATTTCATTTTTTATGTCGAACATTTAGTTTAAGTGAGAAAGGGAGGGGTATAATTTGGATCGTTTACTTAGTTATATAAATGAAGGAAAAGAGTATGGTGAAAATACTCAAGGGGTTTTAATGGTGAGTAAAGAAGTCGATGATGTAACGAAAAAGTGTAACGAATTCGATTCGGTCATACTAATAATTTCAGAAGGGGTAGCTCCTTTTACGGTTAGACATTTTAATGTAAGTAACGAAACTGTAGAGGTGCATGAGATTAACCAAGATGAAATAAAGAAGACCCTTATCACTGGAAACAACCGCCGCCTCGTAGATTGGTTATTAAATGGGCGGGTTATTTTTGAGAAAGACGAATATATCACTCGTTTGCAAAGAAGTATCGCTGAGTTTCCTATTGAAGATAGGAAATATAAAATGACAATAGAGTTTTCAAAGTTGATTAGACGTTATGTAGATGGGAATAAATTATTTGTACAAGGTCATTTTTTAGATGCTTTTAATTCCATTTTACATTCACTCCACCATTTAGCGAGGTTGTCAGTAATTGAACATGGGTATTATCCAGAGGTAACGGTTTGGGAGCAAGTAAAGCAAATTGAACCGGAAATTTATAAGTTATATCATGAGCTTGTTGTTGGTGAAGAATCGTTAGAGAAAAGATTGGAATTGCTTTTGATTGCTAATAACTTTGCGTTAACATCGAAGACAAAAATCGGCGCCAGTCATTTATTAGAATTAATGAAGGATACTGGTGAAGGGTTGTCTATAGAAGAATTAAGTAAGCATAACGAGGTAAGTGAGTATGCGACTGATTTAGTAGTACTTGTTGATTATTTAGTGCAAAAAGGTTTTGTTGATATAGTAAAGAAACAAATGGATAACGAAAGTGTATTTGAACGTTTATATATTGTGAAATGATATTGATAGATGTGGTGTAGAATTAAGAAATTTGCTTACGGTGTAAAATGAAATATAGCTTTTAAAAAAAAGGGGTTGATTTTATTTCTGAACATGATATAATAATTTTTGTCGCTAAAAAACAACAGTTTAATTTAAAGTAATGCCTTTTGAAAAAATAAATTATTAAGTTGTTGACTTAGTTAGATGGAAATGTTATATTAATAAAGTCGCTGAAACAAGCGATTGAAAAACATTTTAAAAAAAGTTGTTGACGCAAGGTTGTTATTATGATATAATTAAATCCTTGTTGCGAAAAAACAACAACATGGATCGTCCTTTGAAAACTGAACACACAGCCAAGCGAATTAAGAAAGGTGGAAGACAGCACTTAATAGTGAAGTCTGAAACTTTAAAAAGAGATATAAAAATCTCGTCAATGTTTTATTTTGAGCTTTATCAAACACTTTTATGGAGAGTTTGATCCTGGCTCAGG
>SKSA01000383.1 GCA_007118195.1 Anaerobacillus sp.
ATAGAAAAGTGAAGGCGCCTTGGGAGGTCCGATAAAATCTGGAGCCTTTCACCTAAAAGGCGCTTTTTTGCCTTTTGGGGAAAGGTGAAGATTTCGAGGACCTAGGCGCCGTAACTAGACATAGAAAAGTGAAAGCGCCTTGGGTAGGTCCGATAAAATCTGGAGCCTTTCACCTAAAAGGCGCTTTTTTGCCTTTTAGGGGAAGGGTGAAGATTTCGAGGACCTAGGCGCCGTAACTAGACATAGAAAAGTGGGAGCGCCTTTATGATTTCATATTACTTTTAATAAAACGTTCCACTCTCGTTAAAGCTTCTTGAATTTGTTGTAAAGATGTGGCATAAGAAAGTCGAACATTATCAGGTGAACCAAAGCCTGATCCAGGTACTAATGCAACTTTTTCAACTTCTAATAATTTTGATACCCAGTCGTCAACATTTTCAAAGCCATTTAAAGTAACTGCTTCTTTTACATTAGGAAATAAGTAAAATGCGCCATTCGGCTTTACACATGTAACGCCAGGGATTTTAATTAATTGCTCATAAACAACATTTAAGCGATGTTCAAATTCCGTTCTCATTTGTTCAACAAAGTCACTTTGCACTTCATACGCAGCAATTGTACCGTATTGAGCTATTGATGTAGGATTTGATGTACTGTGACTTGCTAAATCCGTCATCGGCTTAATTATCTCACTATTTCCTGCTGCATAACCGATGCGCCAACCTGTCATAGAATGGGATTTTGAAACACCGTTAATAATAACCGTTTGCTTTTTTAATTCTTCTGAAATTTGTGCAACGGAAATATGTTTAGATTCACCATAAATCAGTTTTTCATAAATTTCGTCTGAAACAATTAAAATGTCATTCTTAACACAAACTTCGCCAATCTCTTTCAGTTCTTCCTCTGTATAAAGAGACCCTGTAGGATTACTTGGAGAGTTTAAAATGAATGCTTTAGTTTGATCAGTTATTGCTTGTTCAAGCTGCTGTTTCGTTATTTTAAACGCATTCTCTTCTTTTCCTTCAATATAGACTGGAGTTCCTTCGGCAAGCTTTACTTGTTCTGGGTAACTTACCCAATATGGAGTTGGAATGATTACTTCATCATTTGGATTTAAAATCGCTTGGAACAATAAGTATAACGCATGTTTCGCACCACTAGCGACCATAATTTCATTAGCCGCATACGTTAATTGTTGATCTTCTTTAAATTTGTTAATTATACTTTCTTTTAACGCTGGTAAACCTCCACTAGGAGTATATTTCGTATGTCCTTCTTGCATAGACTTTACCGCTGCTTCAATAATATAATCGGGAGTATTAAAATCTGGTTCTCCCGCTCCTAATCCGATGACATCATGCCCTTCAGCTTTTAATGCTTTTGCCTTAGCAGTTATTGCTAATGTTGAAGACGGTGTTAATGTGGAAACTCGATTTGCTAATTTCATGTTTCTCCTCCCTATTTTTGCATGCTTTATTTCTTATAAGTTAAATATACTAACACATGTTAATGTTTTAGTACCGATGTATTAAAAACATCTTAAAACATACTATAAAGGTGTTGTCGCTTGCTTTCAAGTACTTTTCAGATAATTAGTATAACTTTCACACTTTTAAGTGGTAATGTTTTAAATAAGAACCATCTTTAAAGCTAATAAAATAATATGAATAGCGCCCCTGTTGATCTTTATAAATAATTTCATACAGCGGGATCGAACTTTCCATGCCTAGCTTAATGCTAATTATTTGTTTCGCGTTAAGTTCTCTTTCGGTAAAATCAAAAACTTCCTGTAATGATATTCCTTCATCTTGGCGTTTTATAACATAAGTATCAAGACTCTCTGGGACCCAAATGATCACGGATTCTTCAATATCATTTTTCCCTTTAAATATATAAAAAGGCTCTTTTCCGTGATAAAAGTCAACATCATCGATCACTTGAATATTTGTATTTTCTTTAACGAAGGTAAAAGCTTGATTTTGTTCTTGTATTAATGGTGCTTTTATTACTGAATAAAAGTTGATGCCTTGCCAAACAAAAATAACGCTTATTATAAGTGCAAAAAAACTAATAATTTTCTTCATAATTATTACCTACGTTCGATAAATGGTAAAAACCATCTTTGACTTATCTTTTTCATCTAATGCTAAACCAAACATTAAATCTTGTTCTTTTAAAGAGCGATTACATGCATCAACCACCTTATATAAATCAGGTGATTTCTGAATTTTCACCGTAGTAATTACCTCCA
This sequence comes from Anaerobacillus sp., assembly GCA_007118195.1. Lineage (GTDB taxonomy): Bacteria > Bacillota > Bacilli > Bacillales > Anaerobacillaceae > Anaerobacillus. Next base: position 2,255 of record SKSA01000383.1, read on the forward strand.
CATTATTCACGTGCATTTCCCTCCGATTAAATCATTTTGTCTAGAAAATAAACTTTCTTCTTCCTTCATACTTAAATATTACTAAACATACGTCAACAGTTCTACGGAGATAATAAAAATACCGCTCAACAAAGGAGGCATGGGCGTGGAGCAACTATCTCTTAACGAAGTAAATTCACAGCTAACTACTTGTGAATGGTATCAATTGGAAAAAGAGAGTTATGCTTTATCATCACCGTATCGTCCTGAAGTTGAGGAAACTTTGCATTACTGTTTTAGGCAAACTTCTTTTCCTCATTCACTTATCGAAACGAATCATAACAAATGATTATTTACGCACTTGATAAGCCATTAAACACGCAAAACTTCAGGTATAAGCAAAATAATACCTCCAACCTACACCTACTTTATTTTAGAGGTTAACTCAAAAAAATTGGTGATAAAACGTATACTTAAAAAATACGTACAATTAAGTATACGTTAACCTTTACAATAAGTTAACATTCACCTAACTTACTGTAAAGATTGAACCAATTTTTGAGTAGACCTTTTTTTTTTGTAAGTAAATAGATATTTTGTCGGTCATCGTCATGTCTTTTCCTGTTTAAACTTTTTTAACTTGAGTGAATTTCATAATCACCTAAATCGAGCCATATCAAACTATATGTAGTTGCGAACGACTTAACGCAACTACATATAGATACTTAATGGCGATAATATTGAATTATGAAATTCATTAAACTTATTTAAAAATATTATTCGCTAAACCGAAAGAATAATCCTGTTCATGAGGTCTAACTGTTAATATTTCATAGTCATCGTTATGACATTTAATCGATACGGTTCCTAA
>SKSA01000269.1 GCA_007118195.1 Anaerobacillus sp.
AGCTGGTGTTCACTTCGGTCATCAAACTCGTCGTTGGAACCCAAAAATGGATCGCTACATCTTCACCGAAAGAAACGGAATTTATATTATTGACCTTCAAAAGACGGTCAAAAAAGTTGAGACTGCTTACTATTTCGTAAGAGACTTAGCTGCTCAAGGTGGTAAAGTACTATTTGTAGGTACGAAAAAACAAGCACAAGATTCAGTAAAAGAAGAAGCTTTGCGTTGTGGTATGTACTTCATTAACCAACGTTGGTTAGGTGGAACTTTAACAAACTTTGAAACGATTCAAAAGCGTATTTCTCGCTTAAAAGAATTAGAAAAAATGCAAGAAGACGGAACTTTTGAAGTTCTTCCTAAAAAAGAAGTTATCCTTCTTAAAAAAGAAATGGACCGTCTTGAAAAATTCTTAGGCGGAATTAAAGATATGAAAGGCATTCCTGATGCTTTATTCATTATCGACCCTCGTAAAGAGCGTATTGCAATCGCGGAAGCACGTAAATTAAATATTCCGATCGTTGCAATCGTTGATACGAACTGTGATCCTGATGAAATCGACTACGTTATCCCTGGTAACGATGATGCAATCCGTGCAGTAAAACTTCTTACTGGTAAAATAGCAGATGCAATTATCGAAGCTAACCAAGGTGAAGAAACGTCAGCATAATTTAATTTTGCTCTAAAAGGGTGGTAAAGGGTTTTACCCTTTACCACCCTTTTAAAAAAATAAAAAATACCAATACTAAGAAGATGAATGATAAAAGCTTTAGATTTAGTACATATTGAAGGAGGAAGAATAATGGCAATTACTGCAAGCATGGTTAAAGAACTACGTGAAAAAACGGGTGCAGGTATGATGGATTGTAAAAAAGCACTTACTGAAACTGATGGTGATATGGAAAAAGCGGTTGACCTACTTCGTGAAAAGGGAATCGCAAAAGCAGCAAAGAAAGCAGACCGAATTGCAGCAGAAGGATTAGCTTTTGTTGGAGTTGACGGTAATAAAGCGGCAATCGTTGAAGTTAATTCTGAAACTGACTTCGTTGCAAAAAATGAAAACTTTAAAAGTCTTGTAGCAAACGTAGCAGGAAGCATCCTTAAAAATGATCCAAAAACAGTGGAAGAAGCATTAGGACAAGCGTATGAAAATACAACTCTTCAAGAGTTTATCAATACACAAATCGCTAAAATCGGCGAAAAGATTTCATTACGTCGTTTTGAAATTGTAGAAAAAACTGATAATGATGTTTTTGGCTCATATTTACATATGGGTGGAAAAATTGGTGTGTTAACAGTTCTTGAAGGTTCAAAAGATGGAGAACTTGCTAAAGATGTAGCGATGCACGTTGCTGCTATTAATCCATTATATGTTTCTCGTGACCAAGTTTCTGAAGAAGAAGTTGCTCGTGAGCGTGAAGTATTAACTCAGCAAGCGTTAAATGAAGGTAAACCTGAAAAAATTGTTGCTAAAATGGTTGAAGGTCGTTTAAGTAAGTATTTCGAAGACATTTGTTTACTGGATCAACCTTTTGTTAAAGATGGAGACCAAAAGGTTGGAAAATATGTGAGCAATAAGGGTGCTACTGTTAAAGGTTTTATTCGTTACGAAGTAGGCGAAGGTATGGAGAAGCGTGAAGAAAACTTTGCTGAAGAGGTAATGTCTCAAGTTAAAAAGTAAGCATATTTAGGGGCACTTAGTGTCCCTTTTTCCAAATTGTTTTTGATACTACTGGAGGTTAAAATGGAAAAACCAAAGTATAAAAGAATAGTATTAAAGCTAAGTGGTGAAGCACTAGCAGGAGAACAAGGTTATGGAATTGATCCTACAGTCATTCAATCAATTGCCGAGCAAATCAAAGAGATTGTTTCTTTAGATGTAGAAGTAGCAATTATCGTTGGTGGAGGCAATATTTGGCGGGGAATGGCTGGTAGCGCAAAGGGGATGGATCGTGCTACTGCTGATTATATGGGGATGTTAGCTACAGTGATGAACTCATTAGCACTTCAAGACAGCTTAGAAAATATTGACGTTCCCACTCGAGTGCAAACGTCTATTGAAATGCGCCAGGTTGCTGAACCATACATAAGAAGAAGAGCGATAAGACATTTAGAAAAAAGCCGTGTTGTTATTTTTGCAGGAGGTACTGGTAACCCGTATTTCTCTACAGATACAACAGCAGCATTGAGAGCTGCTGAAATCGAAGCAGAAGTAATTTTAATGGCTAAAAACAAAGTTGACGGTGTTTATAGTGCAGATCCATCAATTGATAAAACGGCAAAAAAATATGAAACATTATCATATTTAGATGTATTAAAAGAAGGTTTAGCCGTTATGGATTCTACGGCATCATCTTTATGTATGGACAATGATATTCCACTTATAGTATTTTCAATAATGGAAGAAGGAAATATTAAGCGTGCTGTTTTAGGAGAAAATATCGGAACATTCGTTAGGGGGAATGAATAATGAGTAAAGAGGTATTAAAGTTATCTGAAGAAAAAATGAACAAAGCGATTGAAGCGTTACGTCGTGAACTTTCAACATTACGTGCAGGTCGCGCAAACCCGTCTATTTTAGATAAAGTACAAGTCGAGTATTATGGAGCGCTGACACCTTTAAATCAATTAGCATCTATTACAGTACCAGAAGCAAGATTATTATTAATTCAACCTTATGATAAAACGGCTCTTAGTGATATCGACAGAGCGATTCAAAAATCGGACTTAGGATTAAGTCCTTCTAACGATGGAACTGTGATTCGAATTACAATTCCACCTCTTACAGAAGAAAGACGTCGTGATTTAGTTAAGCTTGTAAAAAAATATGCAGAAGAAGCAAAAGTTGCTATTCGTAATATACGCCGTGATGCTAATGATGAATTGAAAAAAATTCAAAAAGGCGGAGAAATTACAGAAGATGAATTACGTCGTAGCACAGATGATGTACAAAAATTGACGGATAAAGAAATTGTTCAAATAGATGAGGTAGCGTCTCATAAAGAAAAAGAAATTATGGAAGTGTAGCATATTTCAAGGTAAAATAGAATAATGAATAGACCCTCTATTAAATTCAGGGGGTTTTTTTATACTTACGGTGATTAAGACATTGTGAAGAAGCTATTTATCATATACAATTGTTAAAGCGTGTTAAAATATAAGTTTTTTTATGGGGGACAACCAAATGCTTGAAAAGCTCTCAAACTGGAAGGCAAAAACCAAACAAGGGAATGAAATAGAAGGGGTTAAATTAGAAAATGTTCCGAAGCACGTGGCGATCATCATGGATGGCAACGGGCGTTGGGCTAAAAAACGTGGGCTACCTAGAATTGCCGGGCACCGTGAAGGTATGAGTGTTATCAATAAGATTGTAAAAAAAGCTAATAGTTTAGGGGTTGAAGTGCTTACTTTATATGCTTTTTCTACAGAAAATTGGAAAAGACCTAAAAATGAAGTTGATTTTTTAATGCGTCTACCGGAACGTTACTTAAGTGTTGAGTTACCAAAATTAATTGAAGAAAATGTAAAGGTACGTCTAATGGGTAGCAAAGATAGTTTACCAACACATACGATTAATGCAGTTGATAATGCGATCGAAAAAACAAAAATGAATACAGGACTTGTATTAAACTTTGCTTTAAATTATGGAAGTCGTGATGAGATCGTATCTGCCATTCAAAAAATAGCCCATGAACTTAGTGTAGGTAAACTCGATCATAATAGTATAAATGATGAATTAGTTGGACAGTATTTAATGACACAAGAACTAAGGGACCCAGACTTGTTAATACGAACAAGTGGTGAAATTCGCTTAAGTAACTTTATGTTATGGCAACTTGCATACACTGAGTTTTGGTTTACAGATGTTCTCTGGCCTGATTTCACGGAACAACATTTCTTAGAGGCCATACAAGTTTACCAACAGCGAACTAGGCGCTATGGGGGTATATAGAAAGGAGAACTTCCAATGAAAGAGAGAATTATCACGGGGGTTATTGCTGGACTAGTATTTATTCTGTTGGTCTTGATCGGCGGATTCCCCTTTACATTAGCAATTATGCTATTAGCATCAATTGGGATGATTGAACTGTTAAGAATGAGAAATATCACTCCATCTTCGTTCGTCGGAATAGTAAGTCTGTTATTTTTGTGGACGTTAACGATTCCAAACACGTGGCTTGAGTTAAGTTTTTTAATACATATTAGTCGGGAAGAATTAATTTTAGCTTTTCTTCTATTTTTACTTGCCTTAACTGTATTTACGAAAAACACATTTACCTTCGATGATGTTGGCTTTATTATTATATCTTCTGTGTACGTTGGTTTTGGCTTTCACTTTTTAATTGAGACAAGACTTCTTGAACAAGGCTTAACGTTAGTATTTTTTATTCTGTTCTTAATTTGGTCTACTGATTCCGGTGCTTATTTTGCAGGTAGGTCGTTTGGTAAAAGGAAGCTTTGGCCAGAAATCAGTCCGAAAAAAACGATTGAAGGTTCTTTAGGGGGAATGTTTTGTGCCCTGGTTATAGGTCTTATTTTTAATGCGTTTTTTATTGTTTTTGATGACCTTTTAAAAGTGATCTTAATGATCGTTGTTGTTTCAGTCATTGGGCAGTTAGGAGATTTAGTAGAATCTGCATTGAAACGCCATTATAGTGTGAAGGATTCAGGACATATTTTACCAGGGCACGGTGGCATTTTAGATCGTTTTGATAGTTTAATTTTTGTTATGCCTATTTTATACTTATTTCAATTTATTTAAGTAGCAATATACATATCAATGAACGGACTACTACAAGTTATGAGGAGTTATTTATGAAAAAAATCAGTTTGCTAGGAGCTACTGGTTCAATTGGCACCCAAACTCTTGAGGTGATTGCCAATCACCCAGACAAGTTTGAACTTGAAGCTATTTCTATTGGGAAAAATATTGAACTAGGCTTAAAACAAATAATTGAGTATAAACCTAAGCTTGTTTCAGTACAATTTAAAGAGGATTATGATAGAATTTTAAAGGAAGTTCCTGAAAATGTGAAGTTGTTTTATGGAAAAGAAGGATTAGAAGAAGTTGCTGCTAATAATGATGCTGATATTCTCGTAAATGCGGTGTTAGGTAGCGTAGGCTTAGGTCCAACATTATCAGCAATTCGCGCGGGTAAAACAATTGCGATTGCTAATAAAGAAACGTTAGTAACTGCTGGGCACATTGTGACAAGTGAGGCAAAGAAATACAATACACAGTTATTGCCGGTTGATAGTGAACATTCAGCTATCTTTCAATGTCTGCAAGGAGAACGTTTAGTAGAAGTTGAAAAGCTTATTTTAACGGCTTCTGGAGGAAGTTTTCGTAACAAAGAGCGGAGCGACCTAAAAAATGTGACGGTTGAAGATGCTTTGAAACACCCGAATTGGTCGATGGGGGCAAAAATTACGATTGATTCTGCGACAATGATGAATAAGGGACTTGAAGTAATTGAGGCTCATTGGTTGTTCGACATGCCGTATGAAAAAATCGATGTATTACTTCATCAAGAAAGTATTATCCATTCAATGGTAGAATTTATCGATGGAAGTGTGATAGCTCAATTAGGAACACCGGATATGAAAGTACCAATTCAATTTGCATTAACCTATCCAAACCGACTACAATTAGAAAATAAAAAACGATTAAACCTTTTAGAAATAGGAAAGTTACATTTTTCTAAGCCTTCATTGGATCGTTTCAGATGCCTTCAATTCGCGTTTGAGGCAGGTAAAAAGGGAGGAACGTATCCAACCGTATTAAATGCAGCGAACGAACAAGCAGTTTCATTATTTTTAGATGGAAAAATATCTTTTCTACAAATTGAAGATTCCATTGATCTTGCTCTCGATAATCATAATTACATAGCATCACCTTCACTTGAAGATATTCAAGAAATTGATCGTAAAACGCGTAAGTTTGTAGAATCTATGATGGTTAAATAATGATCACAATAAAGCTTACTTTGTTGTGAAATAAACAAAAAAGGTTGTGGTATGATGAATACATTTATTTCCATCATTATTATATTTGGATTGCTCGTATTCATCCATGAGCTTGGACACTTAATATTTGCAAAACGTGCCGGCATTTTATGTAGAGAGTTTGCTATTGGTTTTGGTCCTAAGCTATTTTCTTATAAAAAGGATGAAACCGTTTATACAATTCGCCTTTTACCACTAGGTGGGTTTGTTCGAATGGCCGGGGAAGACCCGGAAATGATTGAGATAAAACCAGGGTTTCAAATTGGACTTGTTTTCTCACCAACTGGAAAAGTGAAAGATATTGTTATCAATAATAAGTCCAAACACCCAGAAGCGAAAGTGATTACTGTTGAAAAAATTGATCTAGAGCACAAACTAATGATTGAGGGTTACGATGAAGACGAACAACTTCAAACCTTTTATGTAGACCCAAAAGCTGATTATATATATGATGAACAGCGAACACAAATTGCGCCTCATAACCGGCAATTTGGCTCTAAAACATTATCACAACGTGCCATTGCTATTTTTGCTGGTCCAGCAATGAACTTTGCATTGGCGGTCGTTATTTTATTTTCGTTTTCATTACTCCAAGGGATGCCTGTTGACAAACCGATGGTCGGTGAAGTGATTCCTGATGGTGCTGCGATAGAAGCTGGTCTTCAAGAAGGGGATCTAGTGGTTGCGATCGATGGAAAGCCTTTAGAGAACTGGAGAGATTTAACGAGTGTCATTCAAAAAAATCCTAACCAAGAGTTAATGTTTACAGTAGATCGAAATGGTGATGTATTTCAAGTACCAGTTACACCTCATGAACGGATAGGACCTAATGAAGTAATGGATGGTTATATCGGTATTTTTCCACCTACAGAGTTTTCTGTTCTGGGATCAATCATGTTTGGTTTTACCCAAACATACGAGTACATCGTTCTTATTATCCAAAGCTTAGGGATGTTAATAACTGGGCAATTTACCTTAGATCACTTATCAGGACCAGTTGGAATTTATAATTATACCGGCCAAGCTGCTGAAATGGGAATTTTAGTTTTAATGCAGTGGGCGGCAATATTAAGTATCAATTTAGGGATTATCAATTTATTACCATTACCTGCTTTAGACGGTGGTAGACTAATCTTTATCGGTTTAGAGGCAGTTCGCGGAAAACCGATTGATCCACAAAAAGAAGGGATCGTTCATTTCGTTGGCTTTGCGTTATTAATGCTATTAATGCTTGTCGTAACATGGAACGATATTAATAAATTCTTTTTATAGTGTTGAGTTATGAAAGTAAAGTGTTGTGTTATGAGTGTTGAGTGAAGAGTTATGTAGGTAAAGCTTCGAAGCTTTTTTACAAAACTCAAAACTCAAAACTCAAAACTCAAAACTCAAAACTCAAAACTCAAAACTCAAAACTGAAAATATAGAGGTGTTTTAGATGAGGCAAAATCATTTTTTAAGCCCAACGCTAAGAGATGTACCATCTGATGCTGAGGTAAGTAGTCATCAGTTGATGCTGCGTGCAGGGTTAATTAGACAAACAGCTTCTGGGGTATATTCCTTTTTGCCACTCGGTATGCGAGCTCTAAAAAAAGTTGAAAATATTGTTAGAGAAGAAATGGATGCTGCTGGTGCACAAGAACTTTTAATGCCTGCAGTTCAACCTGCTGAACTTTGGCAAGAAAGTGGTCGTTGGGAAGCTTATGGTCCGGAGTTGATGAGATTTTACGATCGACATAAACGAGAGTTTGCTTTAGGACCAACACATGAGGAAGTTATTACGACATTAGTAAGAGATGATGTTAAATCTTATAAAAAGTTACCGATGACGCTATATCAGATTCAAACAAAATTTAGAGATGAGAGAAGACCTCGTTTTGGTGTTCTTAGATCTCGAGAGTTTATTATGAAAGATGCCTATTCTTTTGATACGACTCAAGAAGGATTAGATAAAAGTTACGATAGCATGTTTTTGGCTTATACAAACGTATTTACTAGATGCGGGTTAGATTTTCGTGCAGTAGTTGCTGATTCTGGTGCCATGGGTGGAAAAGATACACATGAATTTATGGTCTTATCAAGCATCGGAGAAGATACTATTGCCTATTCTAGTGTGAGTAATTATGCTGCGAATATTGAAATAGCCCCAGTAGTTTCAAAATATGAAAAAAGTAATGAAGATGAGAAGCCACTTGAAAAATTTGATACACCTGATTTAAAAACGATTGATGAACTTGCAAATTCATTGAACATCGACAAAGATAAGCTCATTAAAGCTGTTTTGTTTATGGTTGATGAAAAGCCGGTTCTTGCTTTAGTACGCGGTGATCACGAAGTAAATGATGTCAAAATTAAACACTTTTATCATGCTCAAGTGGTGGAGTTAGCTTCTCATGAACAAACAATAAACTACATGAATTGTGAACCAGGTTTTATTGGTCCAATTAATGTTTCTAATGACGTTGATATTGTAGCGGACCCTGCTGTCGAAGCTATTGTAAATGGTGTTTGTGGAGCCAATGAAAAAGATAAGCATTATAAATATGTAAATTCCCAAAGAGATTTTTCTGTAAAAGATTATATCGATTTAAGATTTATTAAAGAAGGTGATCCTTCTCCTGACGGCCAAGGAGTGATCAAATTTGCTGAAGGAATTGAAGTTGGTCATGTTTTCAAATTAGGGACTAGGTATAGCGAAGCGATGGGCGCAGTATTTCTTGATGAAAACGGAAAATCAAAACCAATGATTATGGGTTGTTATGGAATTGGGGTGACGAGAGTTCTCGCTGCAACGATAGAGCAAAATCATGATGATAAAGGGATTGTATGGCCAACAACTGTAGCGCCATTTGACCTTCATTTAATAGCAGTTAACACGAAAAATGCTGATCAAAAGCAACTTTCAGAGGATCTATATAAACAACTTAAACGAGCAGGTTGTGATGTCCTTTTTGATGACCGAGCGGAACGACCTGGCGTAAAATTTGCGGATGCTGACCTTATCGGCTTGCCGCTTAGGATAACGGTCGGGAAAAAGGCTGCTGAAGGAATCGTAGAAGTAAAGGTTCGCAAAACAGATGAAGTTCTTGAAGTGCACACCGATCAACTCCTTAATGTAGTCCAAGACTTAACCGAGCGTTTAGCATAATGATTATTTAATATAAGCTGGTTAAAAAGTGTCTGTCACCCCAACGGAATACTATTTGTAGAAGTTTGTTTATACAAATTCTATTGATAGCATTTGGGAGGACTGGCACTTTCCTTTTGAGTCAGTATGTTTAGTCTGCCAAATTATCTATATGTGCATTTTTACACTAAATGAAAGGGGAGGAATTTATGAACGAAGAAACACAAATACGTAAAGAGCGGCTTCAATTACTCCTCCAGCAAATTTTGTTTCCTGAGGACCTCTCACAAAAGTATTTTCATGATGGCCTCATTCATAAACTTTCAATTTATAAGAACGAAAAAAAGTGGCAGTTTGACTTTCAACTAGAAAAAATAATTCCTTTTCAAGTTTTTCAACTATTTAATGAAAAGTTAGGACAAGCTTTTGGACACATAGCAGCAGTATCTTTTACGATACGGTATGCTGACCAAAAGATTGATGAAAAAACGGTTTTAGAGTATTGGTCTCATATCATTGATTGCTTAGACGGAATATCTCCATCAATTGTACAATTTTTAAAAGGGCAAACACCAGTGATTGAAGGGCAAAAGCTAATCATTTCGGTAAGAAACGAAACGGAAGCAACAGCTTTAGCTAGGAAATTAAAAGAACCGTTAAAAGAGGCTTTTTTTAACGTCGGATTTCCTTATTTTCAAGTTGAAACGACAGTTAAAGAATCTAAAAAAGAATTTCAGCAGTTTGTTCAACAGAAAGAAGAGGAAGACCATTCGAAAATGGTTGCTGCGATGATTGAGAAGCAAAAACAAGAAAAAAGAGCAGAAAAAATGGGACAATCAGGTGAGGCGTTAACGATTGGTTATCAAATAAAAGATAACATCATCCCTATTGAAAATATTCAAGATGAAGAAAAAAAGATTGCGATTCAAGGATATGTTTTTGATGCGGAGACGAGAGAATTAAGAAGCGGTCGTACACTATTGACGTTTAAAATTACCGATTATACAGATTCGATTTTAGTGAAAATGTTTTCTAATGACAAAGAAGATGTACCACTTCTCCAAGCTGTTAAAAAAGGTATCTGGGTAAAGGTTCGAGGAGGTGTTCAACACGACACGTTCGTACGCGATTTAGTGATGATTGCCAAAGATATTAATGAAATAAAACCCGTTGAAAAACAAGACTTAGCACCAGAAGATGAAAAACGAGTTGAATTACATTTGCATACGCCAATGAGTCAGATGGATGCGGTCACTTCACCTAGTCGCTTAGTAGAACAAGCGAGTAAATGGGGCCATAAAGCGATTGCGATTACAGATCACGGAGTTGTTCAATCGTATCCAGAAGCTTATGGTGCAGGAAAAAAGCATGGAATTAAAATTTTATTTGGTTTAGAAGCGAACCTAGTTGATGATGGAGTACCGATTGCCTATAACACTGAAAAACGATCATTAAAAGAAGAAACATATATCGTCTTTGACGTTGAGACAACAGGGTTATCTGCTGTATATAACACAATTATTGAACTTGCGGCGGTTAAAGTAAAAGATGGTGAAATTATCGACCGTTTCGAATCGTTTGCCAACCCACATGAAAAGTTGACAAATACAATTATCGATTTAACAGGAATTACTGATGATATGCTTGTTGATGCGCCTGAAGTTGAGGATGTATTAAAAGATTTTAAACGATGGATGGGCGACGATATTTTAGTAGCGCATAATGCAAGCTTTGATATGGGCTTTATTAATGCTGGATTCCGTAAAATTGGTTTGAATGATTGTACAAACCCTGTGATTGATACGTTAGAATTAGCGAGGTTTTTGTATCCAGAGTTAAAAAATCATCGTTTAAACAATCTTTGTAAAAAATTCGATATTGAATTAGTTAGTCATCACCGTGCAATATACGATGCAGAGGCTACAGGTTATCTATTATGGAAGTTAGTAAAGGATTGCCTTGAGCGCGACATTGAGTTTCATGATCAATTAAACGACAATATGGGAAAAGGTGACTTTCATCGCTTAAGACCATCCCACTGCATTTTAATTGCCAAAAATCAACTTGGGTTGAAAAACATATATAAACTTGTATCATATTCACACCTAGAGTTTTTCCACCGCACACCACGCATTCCAAAATCATTATTACAAAAATATCGTGAAGGAATTATTGTCGGTTCTGGTTGTGATAAAGGGGAAGTTTTTGAAGGTATGATGCAAAAATCGAGTGATGAAGTGGAAGAGGTTGCCAAGTTTTATGATTATCTTGAACTTCAGCCACCTTCTAATTATCATCATTTAATCGAAAAAGAGCTTATTCGTGATGAATTAGAATTAAAAGATATCATGACAAAGATCGTTACGTTAGGTGAGAAG
>SKSA01000178.1 GCA_007118195.1 Anaerobacillus sp.
AAGTGCAACAAGTTTTGATTAATATCATTCAAAATGCGATTGAAGCAATGGACAGTGGTGGAACTTTAACGATTCAAACGAAGCATTTAGCTACTGAAGATAAGCTAACCGTAGAAATAAAAGACACCGGTATTGGCATGGAAGAGAACACATTAAAAAAGCTTGGAACACCATTTTATACGACGAAAAAAACAGGAACTGGACTAGGGCTTACAATGAGTTTTCGATTGATTGAAGAAATGAAAGGTACTGTATGTGTTTCAAGTAAACGAACAAAAGGAAGTAAATTTACAATCACTCTTCCTGTCGTAAAGGATACGAAAACAGAAACAACTATACGTCCCCTTGCTTAGCAAAAGCATTTTTTATTAATAATTGAATCGCTTTAAGACCAAAATAATAAGACAAATTTGTTTTTTATGGAGGTTTTATTGATGATTACGAATAGTCATAGTAACAATGTAGGCTTTCCTGTTTATTTTAATATTAAAGAGCAAGCACTTGATACGGCAAAGCTGTCGGAAGACCAGTATGATGTTTATGTTGAAGGGAAATATGTAGGCGAAAAAACTTTATATGCACAAAACGAGGATTTTCATGTCGTTGGCGATTTTTTAGAGAAGCAAGGGTTTAAAAATATAGAAATTGAGCTTAATGGTGATCATATCATCGTTCATGCAGCAGATGAAAGTGAAGCAAAAGAGATGAGACGAGCATTAGAAGTATATTTAAACAATCGCTAAACCAATTTTTTGAAGTTGCTATCGTAATTATGCTATTCTGTATCCAATAGAGAAAACACTAAAAGGAGCGTAATTACGATGTTAAAATTATTTTTATTGATAGGTAGCCTTAATATGTTTTTAGCAGTTGGTTTAGGAGCATTTGGGGCTCACGGCTTACAGCCAAAATTATCGGAAAGAATGTTTGAAATTTACCAAACGGGCGTGCAGTACCATATGATCCATGCAATCGGCATCCTAATTATTGCCATCGTTGCCGACCGTCTAGGAAATCCCGCGATGCTTTCGTGGGCTGGATGGTCGATGTTTTTAGGTATCATCTTTTTCTCCGGAAGCTTATACATACTAAGTATTTCTGGAGTCAAAGTGCTAGGTGCAATTACACCAATCGGTGGAGTTCTTTTTATGCTAGGCTGGGTACTACTAGCAGTCGCGGCATTCCGAAACATCTAATAAAAGAAGGCCTCTCGTTGCCGAGAGGCCTTCTTTTATTTTGGTGTCTGACACCGCCTGTGGACAAAACACTAAAATGTCCGCGTGTGGTGGACAAATTTCTTATTTATTCCAGTTACTATTACCTAGGTGCATACGTAGCTAACGGAGAAATACCGTTAAATGGATAATCATATTCAAGTGGCTCATCAAACGTGACGTAATCTAAATTTATCATCAGTAGTAAGTAATGTCTTCCTTCTTGAGGGTCACTAATAATAATATGGTCTCGACCAGCTTCCTCAACAACCCCTCTGAAAATTCTAGCATTCCATTCGACATTATTTTCATATGTCATATAGAACGTTCCGACTTTTCCTCTATTTAATCGCAATATATTTTCTATATACGATTGCTCTAGAGGGAGCATACCTGGTTCAGTTGGTGGCATTGTCGGCATATGCTGCGCAAAACCAGGTGGTGGAGGCATAGGAGTTCCTGGCAGAAACTGTTGCTGTGGTACTTGATAAGGCATTGCAGGCGCTTGCTGCTGCCAATGTGTCATCGGTTGTTGCATCCAAGGTTGCTGTTGATACATGAAATCACTCCTTTATAAATAATAAGCATCAATAAACATTGTATAAATATTTGCATTTGCAAACTGCTCTAGTGAGGCTAAATCCAATAGTAATTTCTTTTCTCCTTAGAGATGAGTAACCAGCAGGAGAAAACGAAGCGACGTCTTGCGCTTTCCCTTAGTAAGTTGAGTATACGTCAGGGCATTCGCTAGCTAACGGTGTATAAAAACAATGAAGCTTATATCTACCAGAATTCCAGTATCCCCACCATTGTGCTGGACATGAACCTTCTGGTCGGAAAAACCAAAGTGCGAACTCAGCTGGATGATATCGTTTCCCTTGTATGAGTTTCCTTGCTAAGCGGATCTCTCTTTCTCTAGCTGCTTGATAAAAATACCCTTTTTGCACAGCTTCAAACCCACCTGGCGATTGAAAGGCCATTCGATCAATGGTATTAACATCGCCAAAATCTAGACATCTGACCCTAGTTCGGTTAACCATTACGTTACCGGCTTTTAACATGCCTAATTCGCCTTCACCTTCTGCCTCTGCTCGCATTAATCGAGCTAACACTTTAATATCACTTTCTGTAGCTTTAATGACTGCCATTAACTCACCTCCTGTTTTATGTAAAGCTACAATGCTGTATGTTGAGGATGCAAGAATAATAGTATATATTTGGCAATGACTAGGCTACAGTGTATCAACATAGAATAATTAATTCTTCTTACACTATCTTATTCCTATGAACAAGATTTAAGAATTATGATTTTTAATAAATGCAGACCAACTAATAAATTTATATTTTCTGTAAAATGAGCGTAGCGAAACTATGATTGATGCACAGGAATTACAGATTATTCCTATGATGCGTAGTATGATGCTTCACAGTATGGGGAGAGTGCGTAGTAGTTGGGGAGCATAGTAGAATGCTCCCTTAGTGCGTTTGGATTACTCTTCTCTTGATTTGAGCTAGGAAGAGTAATCAGTTCAGCGTTTGGATTACTCTTTTCTTGATTTGAACTAGGAAGAGAAATCATTCGGGCGTTTTGATTACTCTTCTCTTGTTTTGAGCTAGGAAGAGAAATCAGTCGTGTTTCAATCCATGTTTTGGTGGGTGGATTTTTAAAATAGTGTAATTCAGGCGCGTCCATTACCACTTTGTTGCGCAGTTTCCACAAACTGTGAAGCAACATACTGCAGACGCTCCCCATACTATGACACAAAAATAAATCCCATAAATAGAAATTATGTTCAGCTGGAGCTTTTTAGATAGAACTTTTTTCATTCGGAGAGCAGCTAAAACTGTTCATTAATTAAACCGCATGTAAAAATTGGTG
>SKSA01000155.1 GCA_007118195.1 Anaerobacillus sp.
AAGAGTCATATATCATAATCACCTTAAGAGAGGATGCGTATTAAAAATGAATTTAAAAGAGAAAAATCGTCAAAATATTGAGTTTATGATTACAAAAATTAAAGAGAAGCTACAAGTAGTAAATAGTGGAGCAATGAGGCCGGAGAGTTTTGATACCGATAATTATGAAGATTTATTAGATATTTATGAGATGATCATGGGCAAAACATCGTTTAGCGTGAGTGAAATTGATGCAATCGTCTCAGAATTAGGCAAACTACGAAAGAAATAGCATACGATCATATTGAAACATACATAAAAAAGAGGTTGAAACAATAGCTCACTGCTACGTAAATCATTTAAAGGATAACTAAAGGACCCTCTAGAAAGTGAGTATTTGATTCAGCCTCTTTTTCATGTTATTTCTCAGTTAATTTTTCTAAAGCCTTTTGTGCAGCTTGCTGCTCAGCCTCTTTTTTTGATCTTCCTATACCTAACCCTAATTTATTATCATTTAAAATCACTTCTGATACAAATTCCCGCGCATGAGCTGGTCCACGTTCTTGGACAATATGATATTGAATCATTCCCAGTCCATCTCTTTGAATAAATTCTTGTAACTGGCTTTTAAAATCCATCATATGAGAAAAAGCACCTTCATCAATTTTAGGGTAAATCGTTTCATTTAAAAAGTCGTAAACAGCTTCTAACCCTTGATCTAAATAGAGTGCTCCAACAAAAGACTCAAATACATCAGCTAAAAGCGCTGGGCGTTCTCTTCCCCCAGTCATCTCTTCACCTTTGCCAAGAAGCACAATATCTCCAAAAGCTAAATCAATAGCAATTTTGGCAAGTGATGGTTCACAAACAATAGCAGCCCTTAACTTTGTCATCTCACCTTCACTCATTGTTTCAAACTTTTTAAACAAGTATTGAGAAACCGCTAACTCCAACACTGCGTCTCCTAAAAACTCTAACCGTTCATTATCATCAAACGGGCGAATGCGATGCTCATTCACATAGGATGAATGAGTAAATGCTTGAATAATTAGCCTTTCATTTTTAAAATGAACGCCTAGTTTTCCCAACATATTTTCAAATTTTAATCTCTGTGCTGATGTTAATTGAATTCGTTTTTCATTACGTTTAGACGTTCGTCTGCGGATTTTTCTTGAAGATTGTTGCATAGTAACCTCCAAAACCTTTCAATGCTTATATTATGAAAGACTTCTTACAATTGAGGAAGCCTTTGTTTGTGTTTCAAAAATTATAAATTTAGGAGGATGATAAAATTTATAAAAGGACGAACAGAAAAGAAAAAGCTCGTCCAAATTAAATCATCCTCTTAATAAATCTACTGGTGGCTGTTTATGTAAGTAACAACATCTTGTACAGTAGCAATTTTTTCTGCATCTTCATCAGAAATTTCTAAATCAAACTCATCTTCAAGTTCCATCACTAGTTCTACTACATCTAGTGAATCCGCTCCTAGATCCTCTTTGAAAGTAGCTTCAGGTTTTACCTCAGCTTCATCAACTCCAAGACGGTCTACGATAATTTTTGTAATTCTTGATAATACGTCTGCCATGAGTTCACCTCCTCTCAAAAAAAGATTATTTATAACTATAATCCATACTGGTAAAAAAACCTATGTACACATTATAGGATAAAACATTATATTAAACAATTTTATTCTTTTTGGCAACCTTAGTTCATCGCCATTCCACCGTCAACATGTAAAGTTTGACCTGTCATATAATTAGCGTCATCACTTATAAGGAAGCGAACAACTGAAGCAATATCTTCAGCCTGCCCTAGTTTAGCAAGTGGAATTTGCTTTAACAATTCTTGCTTAATATCACCTGATAATTCATCGGTCATATCTGTTTCTATAAAACCAGGAGCCACTGCATTAACAGTAATGTTGCGGTTCGCTAGTTCTCTAGCTAACGTTTTTGTTAAACCGATAACCCCCGCTTTAGCTGCAACATAGTTCGCTTGGCCAGCGTTCCCTAAAACCCCAACTACTGAAGAAATGTTAACAATTCTACCGAAACGTTGCTTCATCATTTGTCTTGTTACTGCCTTTGAGCAGTTAAATACACCTTTTAAATTCGTATTTATAACTGCATCCCAATCTTCTTCTTTCATTCTCATAATTAAGCCATCACGTGTAATTCCTGCATTATTAACAAGGATTTCTAAAGAACCAAACGTTTTTATCGTTTCCTTCACCATAGCATCCACCTCTGCTACATTCGCAACATCTGCTTTTATAGCAATGGCTTCTCCACCTAGTGCTTTAATTTCTTCAACAACTTCGTTTGCTTTCGCCTCGTTTCCTGCAAAGTTTACCGCTACGCGCGCGCCTTGTTTAGCAAGTTGTAAAGAAATTGCTTTACCAATTCCTCTTGATGCACCTGTAACAAGAGCCACTTTACCTTTTAGCATTAAGCATTTCCTCCTTTTATACTTTCGATGGCTTTATCCATCGTTTCACGGTCATTGATCGCAAATACCTTAACTCTGCGATTCACCTTTTTTACTAACCCTGATAAAACATTGCCTGAACCTATCTCAATAAATGTGTCAACACCGGCATTTAGCAAATAATTAACAGTGTCTTCCCATAATACCGGGGAATACACTTGTTCAATAAGCCTTTGTTTTATATCTTCAGCTTCTGTAACTTCAGTAGCAGTCACATTCGCAATAACAGGAGGTATAGCATTTTTAATTTCGAGTGTATTTAAAACTTCTTGAAGCTTACTAGCTGCAGGCTTCATTAACGACGAATGGAATGGGCCACTAACTGAGAGTGGTATCACTCTTCGTGCTCCTCTTTCTTTTGCAATCAGTGAAGCCTCTTCGACTCCTTCTTTAGAACCAGAGATAACGATTTGTCCTGGACAGTTCATATTTGCTAATTCAACTACATTCCCTTGATTTGAAACTTCTTTCGTAATTTCAGATAACAACGCACGTTCCATCCCTAAAATTGCAGCCATCGCACCTACACCTGCCGGAACTGCTTCTTCCATAAACGCCCCACGTTTACGAACCGCATAAACGGCATCTTCAAAGGAAAGTGCACCTGCACTCACAAGAGCGCT
>SKSA01000259.1 GCA_007118195.1 Anaerobacillus sp.
AGCGTAGAGTTTATAAAATTAGTAAGTTTCTTTAATCATTTTCAATATAATAATGCGTAACAAAAAATGACTATCAAATCGTATACAATTTGATAGTCATTTTTAATTACATTTTTATTGTTTACGAAAGGTAACTGCTCTGTTATCTACCTAGCGTTTATCTTTTTATTATAAACCACACTTTAATTGTGCATTACAGTTTGTACATGTATTACAACCACCAATGTCTTCTACTGTTCCTTTGCGGCATACTGGGCATGTATTTCCTACTTCGGAACCGATGGTTACTGACGTTGAACGAATATCAGCGATCGTGTCTACGAGCACAACATGACTTTTCTTTTCTTCCTCTTGTCCATCTGCAGCTAGATCAACCGTATATTCTTCAAAACTATTTTCTTCTGCTGTTAACGTTAATACTTGGGCATCTCGGCTTCCATCTACATAGACTGTACCACCTTTTGCTCCGCCTCGATACAGACGTTCATATACCTTCTCTACTTGCTCAACCGTAAAGCCTTTTGGCGCGTTGACTGTCTTCGATAAAGAGCTGTCAACCCAACGTTGGATTATACATTGTACATCGGCATGTTCTTCAGGTGACAATTCCATCGTAGAAACAAACCATTCAGGTAAGTTTTCTGGGTCTGCCTCTGGGTTGGCATCAAGATATTCCTTGACGATCTCCGCTTTAACTTCGATAAACTTTCCTAATCGACCACTGCGGTAATAAGAAAAAGAAAAATATGGTTCCAACCCTGTTGATACACCAACCATTGTTCCTGTACTTCCCGTAGGAGCAACGGTTAATAAATGTGAGTTTCGTATACCGTATTTAAGGATATCTTGACGAATATCTTCAGGCATCTCTTTCATGTAACCACTGTTAATGAACTTTTGTCTTAACAAATCAGTTTCTGCTTCTGTCTCACCTAGTAAAAACGGAAAGCTCCCTTTTTCTTTGGCAAGTTCTATACTCGTCCGATAGGCCGTTGTTGCAATCGTTTCAAAGATTTGATCAATTAGTTCGTTACCTTTTTTGGAACCATAAACCGTTTCTGAATAGATTAATAGGTCGTGCAAGCCCATAACTCCTAATCCTACACGTCTTTCACCTTTAGCCATTTTTGTGTTTTCATCTAAGAAGTAAGGTGTTGCGTCAATGACGTTATCTTGCATTCTTACCCCTACAGCTACCGTTTGCTTTAACTTTTCAAAATCAACTTTTTTCTTTTTTTTTTTTGCCATTTCTGCTAAATTAATTGCAGCCAAGTTACACACACTATAAGGGGCGAGAGGTTGTTCCCCACACGGGTTTGTTGCAACAACTTTTTGGTCATATGCAACAGCATTTGTTTTGTCGTTAGCATTATCAATAAAGAAGATCCCAGGTTCTGCTGAATACGTTGCACAAATGTTAATTAATTTCCATAATTCACGCGCTTTAATCGTACGGTAAGTTCGAATTTTAAACCCTAACGCTTCCCATTCACGAACATCCCCGTACTTATTCCAGTCGCGGTTGTATGCTTCCATTTCCTCAGCAGAGTAATTTTCAACGTCTGGAAAACGTAGTGGGTAATATCCATCATTTTCAACAGCATCCATAAACTCTTTTGTTAAACAAACGGAGATATTGGCTCCTGTTAAAAATTCAGAGTTATTTACACTGTACGTTCCACCAAGTAATAACTTATCTTCCGCTTCTTTAATCACTTTATCGTCAAACCCACCTTGACCCGGGATAAATCGATAATTAAGTATACTTTGGTACATTGCTTCTTCTACTTCTGTTAAAGGAGTAAACTTCAGCTTGTCTTTAACAAGTTGTTTAATTTGTGCATCATCGCTGTTCTCTAGTAAAAACCGTAAAATTCTTGGGTTTTGCATTTTAGAAATAATGAATTCTAAAATATCTGGATGCCAGTCAGAAAGCATGATCATTTGCGCTCCTCTGCGCGACCCACCTTGTTCTACTAAATGAGTCAATTTCGCAATGTCATCTAACCATGAAACCGATCCGCTAGATTTACCATTTACGCCTCTTGCCAAAGTGTTACGAGGTCGTAATGTTGAACCATTCGTTCCAACCCCACCACCGCGACTCATAATTTCCATTACTTGTGTACGGTGTTCTGAAATACCGCCTCGTGAGTCTTTTACAAAAGGCATAACGTAACAATTAAAATAAGTTACATCCGTTTCGGAGCCTGCTCCGTATAAAACTCGACCAGCGGGAATAAAATTCAGGTTCATTAACTCTTCATAAAATTGTTGATAAGATGTTTGTTTTCTTTCTTCTGATGTCTCAACTGACGCTAAACCCGTGGCATTACGCATGGCGATTTGTTCATAATATATTTCTAATGGTTTTTCAATTGCGTCTAAGTTTCTTGTCACAATTCCTGTCTTCACTTCTTCAGGATTTTCTAAGACACCTTGGAATTCCTCATCAACATATATTTTCACTTCGTTTTTATCCAAGTTAATTTCTTGAATAAAACCATATCCTCTTGCTGGAAATTTTGGGTCTTGCTTTACTGTTAAAACGACAAAATCTCCTTCTTTTAACGTTTTTTTCTCCGTATCCTTGAACGTATAACGGTCTAACATCACCAGCCGTGATACACCGTTTTTACGGATTTTCATGTCCGCTGTGATAGGGTGGACTTGCGGAAACTGCTTAATATCCTCATTAAGCCTCTCCACATTAATTTTCATCACATTTGACATAACCATCGCCACGTGCATTCTCCCCTTTATTAAAAATTTTATCATCACTTCACTTTTCATGATGTTTATTTTGTCTGTTGTTATTACCACATTTAGTAAATGATTCCAAAATTCATTCTGTGATAGCTTGTCTTAGCTTATCATAGAAAAAAGTGTTAATCAATATATAGTATGTAAATTTCCTACTAAAACACTACATCTTGTGATTTGACCGATAAAAATCTAATTTGTCAACTTTAAAAAATGTTAAATAATGCTGAAAAAAGTAGATACATCGAATATTTTATATAAAACATTCAAATATTGAGGATTTTTCTTATTTGCAATAATTAAATCAACA
>SKSA01000239.1 GCA_007118195.1 Anaerobacillus sp.
ACTATCATGACGATTTGGCGTCACCCTCTAGAATGTCAGTTGCTGAGCGCTTTCATCTTTGTATTTAAATCGCTTGCTAATTTGATGATCATGATCGGTACATTGATAATATACCAGATTAGAAGAACATTTGTAAACGCTTTATTGAACATTTGTAAAAATAATTGTTTCCAATTTTACTTTTTTCGACAAAAACTACGTTTTTATGCTAATACGCCTCTCATTTCACTTGTAAAGACTCTCATTTTATTTTACATATGTAATGGTTTTTTTTACAAGTGCAAAAAAATAGTTAACTCAATGAGTCAACTATTTTTACAAATGGAAACTATGAAAATGTTAAACTTCGAAAGCTAACTAGCTATTTACGCTGGTTGACTACGAGTTCTTCCCTTATCTTATTTATCCAATAAGAACTTTGCTGTATATTGATCGGTCACTAACACATTGGCATATCTCCCTTTTAGAGCGCCATATATTCCTTCAATTTTTGCAGCTCCGCCTGCGACTAATATGGAGTGTTCTTTCTTTTTTAATTCATCAAGTTCGATCCCTAAAGTCCGAGCATTTAATTGTTCGTTGTAAATCACTCCGTTACTATCAAAAAAACGGGAACAAATATCGCCAACCGCTTTTGACCTAAGCCCTTTAATCTCCTCTTCTGTAAAGTAACCTAACTGGAACAGTAAGGAATGCGACTTTATCGGTCCAATGGTGAACAACGCAATATTAGCCTCTTTCCCAAGCTCTAAAATACGTTTTATATGTCGATCCGCTTCCATCGCTTGTTTCACAACAACATGGTCGACAATGGCTGGTAATGGCAGGTGGTGAGGTGCAGTATTATAGGCTTTACCAAATAAATAAAGAATTTCATTCATATAGGTATTGGTTTCAGAATGGCTTACCCCACCTTTTAACTGAACAACCTTCACATCTTTTACCGCTTTTTGTTTTAATTCAACCGCGGTGTGGTAAAGGGTTGTTCCCCATGTGACACCGATTACATCTCCATCATTAACAATCTCATGTAAATAATTTGCTGACACTTCCCCTAAATACGTCTTAATCACATGATCTTCATATTGGGGAATTTGAGTAACAATTGCTTTTTTTAAATTGAATTTTTGTTCAAGTCTAACAGATAAGTTTTGAACATCTTCAGTTGGATCAATAATTTTTATTTGAACGACCCCTTCTTCCTTCGCTAGCTGAAGAAGCCTTGATACCGTAGGACGAGATACCCCTAGTTCTTTCGCAATGTCACTTTGATTATAATCAAGTAAGTAATAAAGCTTCGCTGCTTCGATCACTTTTAATAGTTTCTCATTTTCCATATTATCACCCTAAGTCTGAAATTATGTTCTATTATAACAGACAATAATAACGCTTTCATAAAATATACGAAATTCCCTTGAAATTTTATCAAACTTTTTATGTATCAATGGTTCACTTATCTTAAAAGAATGTATTTTTATAAGCTCTAAAAAAGGGCAGTCGCATGAGGTCTACCCTGTAAATTAGTTGCAACGGTATTTTTCACTTTCTTTAATCGAGCATTTCTTAGCAACTTATTTACAGGGATGTTGGTGAAAGTGGAACTTTCATGGGTGTCTGACACTTTATTTTTGGACAGCCCTTTCTTGAGTTATGGCATTCGTCTTTTTTCATTTTTCAAATTAGCGGATAACCATTTCCTATACAATTGCCTTTTCATCAACTTTTTCGTTGCTCGCTACTTTCGGTTTTGACTCTGTTCTCAAAAAGACCGCAACGCTAATCATCACTATGACTCCACCGATGGTCTGTGTCCAAGTGAGACGCTCGTTTAAAATAAAATAAGCAAGGATGATCGCGCCAACTGGTTCGAATAGAATACTCACCGAAATCATATTTGTGCTGACCCATTTAATCACCCAGTTAAATAATGAATGTCCTAAAAGTGTTGGGATAAGTGCTAATAAAATAAAGTACATCCAATCGCTTGATTGATAGCCTACTAACGGATTGCCAAGCAATAGGACGTAAATAAGAAGAGTAATTGAACTAATCCCGTAAACGATAAACGTATAGGGAATGACGTCAATACGCTTGCGGACATCTTGACCAAACAATAGATAACCCGTCACAAATGCACACGCCAATAAAGCTAGCATATTTCCAAATAATGCCCAGCCGCTTATTTGATAATCTCCCCAACTGATGATAATGCTACCGATGATGGCAAGTACTCCACTCATAATGCCGATCACGCCAACTTTTTCTTTAAAAAAGAAATACGTGCCAACGAAAGCAAACAAAGGTTGTAACGTTACAAGAACGACGGAGCTTGCAACGGAAGTGTAATTTAACGATTCAAACCAAAGGATAAAGTGGAACGCTAACAAAATTCCAGCTGCTGCTGAAAATAGCCAATCTCTTTTTGTCACTTGTAATAGCGACTGTCTATATTTGAACAAAAATAACGGAGCAATCATTATAAAAGAAAAAAATAATCGGTAAAACGCAATGACACCAGCAGGAGCATCAGCAAGCTTTACAAAAATGGCCGAAGTTGAAACGGAAACGACTCCGATCGCAAGCGCAAAATATGGATTTATTATAGGTTTATTCATAGATATTTCCCTTCTCTAAATACATGGTGATAATCCTATTTTATCGATGTTCATTAAAAATTAACATCATAATTTTACTATTTTTCACTAAAATTTATGTTTAAGGGTTATAGCCCCCCACCTCAACGCGTAGCGTAGGTGGGAACTTTTAATCAGGTGGAGTCGAGACTTTCTCGATGTTTAAGCTTGCTTAAACGAGTTCGCTTGAGTGAGTTGTGTTACTTGAGAGGTAAAAAGACAGCTAAAATGAGTTTAGCTGCCTGTTTGTTTTACTATTCCTATGTTGAACAATTACTGTTCTTGTAAGCTGTCTACAGAAACACTTTGTTTATTATTTGGGTTATTTAGAGAATGAATTGTTGCAACCCCTTGTTGTTGATCGACATGTTCAATGTAAATAGGCTCACCATTATACATTACATTCGCCATTGTTGACTGAGAAGCGATTTGTTGTGC
>SKSA01000347.1 GCA_007118195.1 Anaerobacillus sp.
ATTCACTCTACTAAATAAACTAATATTTAAGGGGCACCTCACCTGGCTAGCATCATCTCCTCGAGTGTAATATCGAGCGGACACTATGTAGTCGTCAGAGGAACATATTTGTCGCTGTTTTTGGGGTGTGTGCAGTATGGGGGGAGTGCACATCATGAGGGTGACACGCATTATGTTACTTCACAGTTTGTGGGTGATGTGCAATATGGGGAGAGTGCCAACAATTGGTAACAACTGCGTAGTATGTGGAGAATGTGCAGTAGTTTGAATAACCTGCCCTAAATAACACGCAATCGAACGTACTTTTTACATTTAATAGAAAAACACGTCCGGATAGATCGTATTCGAACGCGCATTTTACATTTCATGGAAAACTTATGTCTAAAAAGGGTGCAATTGAACACACTTTTTACATTTAATAGAAAAAACACGTCCGGACAGACCGTATTCGAACGTGTTTTTTACATTTCATGGAAAACTTATGTCTGAAAAGGGTGCAATTGAACACACTTTTTACATTTAATAGAAAAAACACGTCCGGACAGACCGTATTCGAACGTGTATTTTACATTTCATGGAAAACTCTCGTCTGAATAGAGTGCAATTGAACAAGTTATGATTTCTCTCCGCGGCAAAAAATAAGACAAGAGAAATTAAGAAAGTGAGCACTTCTACTGCACAGTTCCCACATACTGCGAAGCATAACCCTCTTGCACCTAACATCATACTGTAAAGCATTTTGCCAAACTATTAACCACCTGCTAAATATTTGATACAAAACGAGCATGACGGTGCTACGTCACCATTTAACATGTAAAATTTTGGTTTCCCCTTCCCAACTAGCCAACAAACCAACTTTTCCACACAAAAAGAAGCAGTTACCTGTTAATTACTCGCAGGGACTGCCTCTTTTTTCTTTTTTCTTATTTTTTATCCTCATCTTGAAGCATCGTTTGTTGATTCCAATAGTACACTTTTGGTAGTTGTATATAAGTAATATAATCTTGAAAAAGCGAGATACTAACGAAACTAAACATTTGTAAATCTATCCCTTTTATCACCACACTCACCTCGTACTTTTTATTAGAAAAAAATAACTTGTCGCATTTTCACTATGAATTTACGTAAAAATGATATCGAGTTAATGAATTTCATAATTCAATATTATCGCCATTAAGTTTCTGTATGTAGTTGCGTTAAGTCGATCGCAACTACATATAGTGTTTGTATGGCTCAATTTAGGTAATTATGAAATTCACTCAAGCAGCGACAAAAAATACTTATTCAATGAATTTCATAATTCATTATTACCGCCACTAAGATCAATATATAGTTGCGTCAAAACCATTCGCAAACTATATATTGCATGATGTGGCTCATTTTTGGGTAATTATGAAATTCACTTATTAATAAAAGGTATGGTGAGTGAAGGATGTCCTATGCTTTACAATTCATATATCCGTGCTTCGTGTGGACGAAGAGTCACTGAAGTCGGCAACTTTTCGTGATGGACATCTGGATAATTTCCGATCATCAGTTTTTTATTACCGCTAAATTCTTGACTTAATTCCAAGTTATAATCGCCATCACTATGGTTTAACATAATTAGCCATGTTTGCTCTTCGTAACTTCGCGTATACATGTACAGCTTCTCGTCATTTTTAGAGATGTCACAAAAATCACCGTAAACGATCACTTCATTTTCCTTCCGTAGTTGAATTAACTTTTTATAATAGTAGTAGACGGAATTAGGATTTTGTAACGCTTCTTTGACGTTGATTTCTTTAAAATTAGGGTTTACTTTCATCCAAGGAATTCCAGTAGTAAAGCCTGCATTCTGAGAGTCGTCCCATTGAACAGGAGTCCTAGAATTATCTCTACTTAACAAAAGTAAGCTTTCAAAAACTTCTTCTGGATCTCTTCCTTTTTCCACTTCTTCTTTATATTTATTTTTCATCGCGATATCTTGATAGTCTTCGATCGAGGAAAAACGGACCCCTGTCATTCCAATTTCTTCGCCTTGATAAATATAAGGCATCCCAGGCAACGTATGTAATAAAGTCGCCAATAGTTTAGCAGATTGCTCACGATACTGTTGATCGTTTCCGTAGCGTGTCACTTGTCTCGTATGATCATGATTGTTTAAAAATTGGGAGTTCCATCCTTTTCCTTTAAGCCCCTCATACCAAAGTTCTTGAATTTCTTTAAATCGAAGCATATCCCATGTAGGCATATTATCCGCTACTTCAAAATGAAACAATGTGTTTAGTTCGTTGCGATCTTCACCGACATATAAAAGCCCATCTTCCGGGGTGACAAACGGAATTTCACCAACGGTCATCACATCGTAATGACGAAGGACTTTTTCGTTCATTTCCTGCAAATATTCATGAATACCCGGATTATTACCTAAGTATGAAATGTCATTAGGGTCTTCGGCATCTGGATAACCGTCGATTTTTGCTAATAAATTAATGACATCCATTCGAAACCCATCGATCCCTTTTTTTAACCAAAAGTGCATCATGTCATAAATCGCATGACGAACTTGTGGGTTTTCCCAATTAAGATCTGGCTGCTCAATCGCAAATGAATGCATATAATATTGACCTGTTCGCTCGTCAAATTCCCAAACAGATGGTGTAAAATAAGAGCGCCAATTATTCGGTACTCCACCATCTTTCGGGTCTTTCCATATGTACCAATCTCGTTTTGGATTCTCTTTTGATGATGCAGATTCAAGGAACCACGGATGTTGATCAGAAGTATGGTTGACAACCAAATCCATAATAATTTTCATATCACGCTGGTGAACTTCAGCGATAAGTCGCTCCAACGTATCCATATCGCCTGCCTTTTCCATTACCCCGTAATAAGCACTAATATCATAACCGTTGTCGATATCAGGTGATCCATAGCAAGGGTTTAACCAAATAACATCAACTCCGAGGTCAGCGATATAATCGAGTTTTTCAATCACTCCTTGTAAGTCACCGTAGCCATCGCCATTCGTATCGTAAAAGCTGCGCCAATACACTTGATAAAC
>SKSA01000345.1 GCA_007118195.1 Anaerobacillus sp.
GTTGCTGTTGTTTCAATGACAAAGCCAAGTTCTTTCGTCGACATTTTTACTTTTTTCAAAAGTGCTTTCATGATTGGGGCAATTGTCACAAAACGAAACGTCGGTGCACTAAACGTCCCAATCGTTGAAACATATGTAAGAAGTAGTGCTTGTTTTTTTGTCGTAATTTTTTCAGCAGCATTTTCTACAAAACCTTTAATCCCACCACTCACTTTTATGATGCCGACTAGGCCTGAAAAGGCGTATAAAAAGACGACGATTTTAATATTATTTTCATCGATTAACGCTTGGACGACGTAAAAAAGCATCGTCTCCATTCCACCAATAATCGAAGGTGAAATAATGTATGAACCAACAACGAGCCCTACTATTAGTCCTGGTAATACTTCTTTTGTATAAATGGCAATCGGAATAACGACTAAAAAAGGTAAAATTGCGAGCCAACTTGCTTCCATTTTGAAAATCTCCTAACTATAATGCGGTACATTATAGTGTGGTTTAGATTTCCAAAAATATGTGTTTTCAGCAGTGCTGGAATTTTGGAAACTACTCAATATGGGAGTAAATGACCCATTTGAGCCCTTCTTTATCTAAAAAGATTTAATTCTCCAATTCGCTTTGCTGCTTCAATAAGATTTTCCTCATCGGTTAGTAACCCTACCCGAACGTAACCTTCACCACACGGACCAAACCCATTACCTGGTGCCACGAAAACTCTCGCTTTTTCTAAAAGTAAATCAGCAAACTGTTCAGATGTGTAGCCGTCTGGGACTGGTAGCCAAGCGAAAAATGATCCTTTGGGAGCCTCCACTTCCCAATCGATATTTTGAATCGCTTTTATAAACGTATTTCTACGAATCTCATAGCGAACAAGAAGCTCATCTACACAGGATTGAGAATCAAGTAATGCAGTGGCCGCTGCTTCTTGGATCCCACCAAATACACTGCAGTAATAGTGATCTTGTACCAAATTTAATGCTTCAATCACACTCGGATTACCAACAGCAAAACCGATGCGCCAACCTGCCATGTTGTAAGTTTTTGATAACGTCATCATTTCAACACCAACATTTTTAGCCCCTGGAATTTGTAGAAAACAAAGCGGCTTTTTCCCATCAAAACCAATCGTTCCGTAGGCAAAATCATGGACAATGCATATGTCATGATCTTCACCGATAGCAATGGCCTGTTCAAATAATTCTTTCGTGGCAATCGCCCCTGTTGGGTTGTTCGGATAATTTAAAAACATAAGCTTTGCCTGATCTAATGTTTGATCCTTTAGTTTTGAAAAATCAGGTAAAAAATCATTTTCTGCTGTGAGTGGCATAAATTCCATCTCTCCTCCTGACATGGCAACACCAGACCAATAATCTGGGTAACCTGGATCAGGAACTATCGCGATATCGCCCTTATTTAATAAACATTGACTAACTTCTACTAACCCTGTTTTTGCTCCGAACAACACTGCGACTTCTGTTTTTGGATTAAGATCAACGTCATATTCACGCTTGTAATATGTACATACCGCTTCTTTTAAAAACGAATAGCCACGAAACGGAGGGTATTTGTGATATTTTGGTTTTTCTGCTGCTTTTTGTAAAGATTTAACGATATGAGCGGGAGTTGGTTGATCTGGATTTCCTTGACCTAAATTGATCACATCATCATGAGAACGCTTGACGGCTTCTACTTTTTGAACGAGCTTTGCGAAAAATTGTTTAGGAAGGTTTTCTAAAACATCAGAATGTTTAAATTGCTTCATAAAAGCACCTCACTTATTTTTTATTGAAAAATTAACCATCTATCTGTAAAGTTAATAGCAACGATACAAATAGGAGTTGATTCGTAATGAAAGTTACTTGCCTTCAAATGGATATTGATTTTGGAAATCCAAATGAAAATAAGCAACGTGTTAAGAAAGAAATAATACAAGCGATGTTAGATAAGCCGGATGTGATCGTTCTTCCAGAATTATGGACGACGGGCTATGACTTAACTCGGTTAGATGAGATTGCTGATCACAACGGTACAGAATCGCAACTTTTTTTATCAGAATTAGCTAAAAAGCATCAAGTAAATATTGTCGGAGGCTCAATTGCCAAAAAAACATCTTCGGGAATTACAAATACGATGTATTTTCATGATCGCTTAGGTGACTGTGTCGGTGAGTATAGCAAAGTCCATTTATTTAAATTAATGGATGAGCATCTTTATTTACAAGCTGGAAATTCGAAAGGACATTTCGCTATTGAAGATGCTAAATGTGCTGGATTAATTTGTTATGACATTCGCTTTCCAGAATGGGTTCGCGCCCATGCAACGGACGGATCCGAAGTCATCTTCGTTGTTGCCCAATGGCCAATGGCCCGTCTTGAGCATTGGCGTACGTTATTAATTAGTCGTGCGATTGAAAATCAATGTTATATCATCGCCTGTAACCGTGCCGGCAGTGATCCGAAGAATGAATTTGCTGGTCATTCAATGATCATCGACCCTTGGGGCGAAGTGTTAGCTGAAGCTAGTAAAGGGCCAACCCAATTAACAGCGACGCTAGATTTAGAGAAAGTCCCTCAAGTCCGCAAACAAATTCCTATTTTTGCAGATCGTCGCACAGATTTATATTAAGTTGTTTGAATAATTTCATTATACTAGAAAGACTTAGTTTGTCGTTCCAAAATGAACATTGACTAGCACCCTAGTAAATTTTTAGTTTTTGATGTACTTTAATCCTATAACAAACTCAAGCATTATTAAAGGATATATAATAAAGAGCTCTTGTTTGAGCTCTTTTTGCTTTGATTAACGCTCGATAGGCATTCGTTTCTAAAATATTCATAAAAAAAACGATAAATTCTATATAGAAAGTATCGTTTTAAAGGCTATTATTTTCTATTCCTACTACTAACCTTTCTTGAGTTAAATTTCTTCTGTTAATGCATTTTTGACTGCACAGCGGGTCAGACCCCAGAATTTATTTTCTCGCCTTATGAACTTTTAACATCTTCCCCTTTACTGTCGTTGTTTTCATTTCTTTTATGACA
>SKSA01000084.1 GCA_007118195.1 Anaerobacillus sp.
ACGAAGCGCGCCAATTAGCAGATAAACGTAAATACCAAGTAGATATCGCGGCTAAGGCAGGAGAAACCGAGCTCATGAATTTTGCGATTGAAGAGCACTCTCACTATGAAGAACGGGCGCAGCGCTTAAAGCATTCACTACAACAAGCAACGTCCCACTTATATGACCTAGAGAAAAAATATGAAGAAATGAAGCATAAGCTTAAAGATATGCATATTAAGCGAATGGAGTTAATGGGTAGAGAAAATATGACTCGCGCGAACCATCGTATGAGCCAAATGCTAGAAGGAGATAGCTATACAGGCAAAGTGGACTCGCGTTTCGACGAGATGGATCGTTACCTAGATCGCCTCGAGCATCAAGCAAACTCACAGTACCACCGTAATACGATCGATAGTCGCATTGCTCAACTAGAAAAAGAGATAAAAAATGCAGAAAGTCGTTCAATTTCTGAGTGAAAACATGATATATTTTAATAGGTAATAGTTTGGGAACCAGAGGGTTGACGAAAAAAATACGAGTCAGCCCCTACATATTCTTATTAGCGAGGAGGAAGACCTTATGGATAACCACAATAAAACAGATTATATTAGTTGGACCGTTTTAATCGGGTTACTCCTTCTCGCAGTAGAGATTACTTTTTTTAGCAAAGGGTTAGTTTTTGCGATCTTAATTTCGGGGATATTCATCTATTTTGGAGCAAAGAGATTTTACGGATCGACGGGAAAGCTATTCTTTTTTATAGGATGTTTCATTCTCTTTTTTACAACGATAAGTATGATGGTATTTAAGTTTCTAATTTTTGCTGCAATTATTTACGTCATTCTTTATTTTTATAAATCAAAAGCAAAGCCAATTATTATTGAACCTATAGTGAAAGAGACAACGGCGACAATCGGTGCGGGACAAATAACTCGTTCGCCAACCGCATTTAAAAATCTGTTTTTCGGTCGCCAAAAAACACCTGAGGAAGTATTTGAATGGCACGATATTAATATTCAAACGGGGGTTGGCGATACAAGAATTGACTTAAGTAATACCGTTTTACCTAAAGGTGAAGCGGTGATTTCAATTCGCAATTTTATCGGAAATATTCAAATTCTTATTCCATATGATATAGAAGTAAATATTTCCCACTCAGTTTTAACAGGGACGACGATCATTTTTGAGGCAGATAATGAAAAGTTATTTAATCAAACGTTACTTTATCGTACAGATAAATATGATGAAGCGAGTCAAAAAATAAAAATAGTCACCTCGATGGGAATTGGTAGATTAGAGGTGAAGAGAATATGAAGTTCGTTTCCAGACAGATTCTCTCAAGCGTCCTTTTTTCTATGATTCTTTTGACGGTCGCAACGGTTATTTATCTGTTTATTTTTCCTTTCGACGACTGGAGAGTATTACTAGAGGTGAAAATCTTTGACTTACCAGTATTCTTTTTTATTCCGGCAGTAGCAGTAGCACTTGGAATTATATTTGGGCTTATTAGTACGTTCACTTATAAAAAGCAAATCGAAATGGTAGAAGAAGCATTGTACCAACTCGAGCAAGGGCGCTTAATTGACGAGGATAAAGCCGCTTATCCAGAAGAACTAGAAACCGTAGGGCAGAGAGTGAAAAACATTCAAAGGCAAATGGCAGACCAAGTAAAAACTGCCCAAAAGCTTGCCAGTGAAAAAGCCGTCGACCAAGAGAAGCAAGTACAAAAAATCGTTTCCCAAGAACGTAACCGTCTCGCCCGAGAACTTCATGATTCGGTGAGTCAACAGCTTTTTGCTGCATCAATGCTTATGTCGGCAATTACCGAAACAAAACAAGCAGAAGGTAGTCCTGAAGCAAAGCAGTTAAAGCTTGTCGAAGAAATGATCCATCAATCACAGCTAGAGATGAGAGCACTATTACTTCACCTACGACCAGTCCCCCTTAAAGGAAAATCACTTCAAGAAGGAATGCAGGAACTGTTGGGCGAGTTAGCTCAAAAAGTCCCGATGGAAATATCATGGAAAGTTGAATCACACCCTTTAGAAAAAGGGGTAGAGGATCATTTGTTTCGAATTTTACAAGAATCAATTTCCAACACGTTACGTCATGCAAAAGCGACTAGTTTAGAAGTTCTACTCATTCACCGAGACGATTTAATCATTTTACGAATTTCTGATGACGGCGTAGGTTTTAATGTTAGTGAAGAAAAAGCAGGTTCGTACGGTTTACAAAATATGCACGAGCGCACGAAAGAAATTGGTGGTGTTCTAAAAGTTGTAAGCCTAAAAAATAAAGGAACTAGACTTGAAGTGAAAGTTCCATTAATGGCAGGTGATTAATATGATCAAAGTATTATTTGTAGACGATCATGAAATGGTGCGAATTGGTGTGACTGCTTATTTGTCGGCGCAGCCAGATATTGAAGTTGTTGGAGAAGCTGACAACGGAGCTAAAGGAGTCGAGCTTGCACTCACACTTCGCCCAGACATTATTTTAATGGATTTAGTGATGAAAGAAATGGACGGCATTGAAGCGACTCAAAAAATTGTGGAGGCCTGGCCAGACGCAAAAGTCATTATCGTCACAAGCTTCCTTGATGATGAAAAAGTATACCCAGCTCTAGAAGCGGGTGCCACAAGTTACATGCTAAAAACATCAAAGGCAAGCGAAATCGCTGAAGCTGTCCGCGCCACCTATCGCGGTCAATCCGTCTTAGAGCCAGAAGTAACCGGCAAAATGATGACAAAGATGCGTCAAAAGAAAGTCACATATCCCCACGAACAGCTGACCGGCCGAGAAATGGAAATCCTACTCCTTATTGCTGAAGGTAAAACGAATCAAGAAATCGCTGACGAAGCTTTTATCGCCTTAAAAACAGTCAAAGTACATGTTAGTAACATTTTAGGAAAACTAGAAGTTCACGACCGCACCCAAGCAGTCATTTACGCCTTTAAGCACGGGTTGGTGAAGTGATAAGTCATTTGTCGTGGAGGAAAGCCATGCGATTAGGAGCCTAAATTAGGTAAGTGGACATTGGTTCCGGTTCC
>SKSA01000065.1 GCA_007118195.1 Anaerobacillus sp.
GACATAGAATCCGCTATTTACTATGAAACCCTCGTTCTAATACACTTTTCGGACATAGTTCCGTTATTGACTTAATTTAAGTAAAAAATAGCTCTTATTTACCTAATTAAAGGAACGTATGTCCGTTAGCATCTATAAATAACGATTTTTTCAAAAAATAACGGAAATGATGTCCGCGAATATGATCGATTACTTTTAAAATTTAATCGCTGTATCTAAAGCGATTTCAACCATTTCACCGAACGTCTTTTGGCGCTCCTCTGAAGATGTTTCTTCTCCTGTGATGACATGATCACTTACTGTTAAAACCGATAAGGCCTTCACGCCGAACTTCGCAGCTAACGTATACAGAGCAGCCGTTTCCATCTCAAGCGCTAAAATACCATGGTTTGCCCAATTTTGAACCGCTTCTTTATCTTCATTATAAAACGTATCACCCGTAAAGACGTTACCAACATTGATTTGTTTACCACGTTCTGTAGCGATATCATAAGCCGCTTTTAATAAATCGAAGTTCGCTGTAGGAGCAAAATCAATTCCTTTAAAACGAATTCGATTTACAGCTGAATCAGTTGAGGCACTCATAGCAAGAATTAAATCTCTTACTTTCACGTCTTCTTGAATGGCACCACAAGTTCCAACACGAATTAAATTTTTTACTCCATAACTTTGGATAAGCTCTTGAGCATAAATAGAAATCGAAGGAATCCCCATTCCAGTTCCTTGAACAGATACGCGCTTTCCTTTATATATTCCAGTAAACCCTAACATACCTCGAACTTCGTTATAACATTTTGCATCCTCTAAAAAATTTTCAGCAATATACTTTGCTCGTAGTGGATCTCCTGGTAATAATATAGATTCTGCAATTTCATTTTCTTTTGCACCGATATGTACACTCATTTTTACTTCCTCCTTGATAAATAAACTTTTCGCAAGTAGCGAATATTTTGCATTAAATAAAAAATTGTACGTGTTAATTTAACACATAAATGCTTTTGAATCAAAGATTTAACTCTTTTTCTATTATTTGCATTAACCATTGTTTTATGTCAACGATTCGCTTAAAAGGTGGTTGAAGGTTAGTTCCTGTGAAAATTAACGGTACAAGTGACTCACGTTTATATAATGAACCATGTGCCGCACCACCTAAATGATGGGGAGTCTTTTCTGCTATAAACTCATAACCAGGGCGCGCATTAATAATAATAAAGTTACCGTCGTGTGAGTTCATCGCTGCTTCCAGCCTTCTTAAAGCGTCAGGAAAACTTCCGTATGATATATGATTATTATTTAACGTGATATCGACGATTGATTCATCACCTTGAATAGACCATGACTGATCATATTCATCCGTCAATTTACCACCTCGTTTAAAATAAAACTCCGTTTCTTTTCCACCTTCATACACTTTTATTCCATCACCAGCATTACAAACAATTAAATCAATTCTTCGGTCATCTTTGACCTGCGACACCAATTCATCTGTACATATTTTTTTATTTAATGTATAAATATAAGCCATCCGTTGATTTACAGAAATTAAGACTTCATCACTTGGTTTAATCCGTCCACCTTTTCTTACTTTTGCAATTTTATATTTATAATAATGGTTACGTAAATCAATTAAATGTTCATGCTTAGAATTACCAATTGGCGTTTGTCCATTATCAGATAAAATAATCCAAATGTTTTCCTCTAATGCTTGTTCAAATGACGTAAACGAATGAAAAAGTTGTTTAAGACGTTTATCAACTTTTTTTACCCCTTTAGTATAAGCCGGTCCATATTTATGAATTTTCATATCTAAATCTTGAAAATAAGCTACTGTAAATATAGGAAGGAGATCATTTTTAATTAAATATTGCAGTTCACGTACAACGTTTTTATTGTCACCAACGAAAAATCTCCAATTTAGATTATTCTCATCTTTGATTTTTTTCATTGAACCTAGTGAAAAATAATAAGGAGCAGAGATATTTATCTGCTCTTCAAATTGAAAACCATTTGCTAACCAAATTGGAAACTTCAAGCGCTGAAGATAGTTTCCTCTATATATAAATGAATTTAATGAAGCTGTTAAAATCTTTTTTTCATCAAGTTGTTCATGAATAGTTGTAGTTTTTGTACATATATGACGATTGTTTAAATGTCCGTATAAGTTATTTAATACATGTCCTAATCCATACTTCATAATTTCTTTGACACCCGTACCATAATTAATTACTTTATTTTTATTTGTATCATACCAACATAGGCCAGGTATTCTGTGCTTATCAGCATACAAACCTGTTATTAGTGTACTATCTATGTTCACTGACATCGTCGGAAATGATGAAACAACATCCGGGATATATGTACCGTGTTCCATTAGAAGTTTAATTGTCGGAGCTTCTCCTTTACTAATTGCTTGTTGTAAGGTTTCATCCATTAACGTATCGACCATTAATAATATTACACGCTTTTTTTTCACAATAAAAATCCCTTTCAATAAATATAACGCTCTCTATAATAAGCTTTCCCTTATTAGAGGCGTTATACGAGAAGGGATCATTTCTACTCCGATTTTTGTTTCGATTTATTGACTCTTGCTTTTTCAATAACTAAAGCTTTTTTCGTAACAAGCCTTTTACGTTCATCATAACAATTTGAATTTTTTAACTTGTCTTGAAGTACTTTTACTTTCTCTAACTCTCCATCATTTAAAAAATCTTTATGTTTCATAAGCAATAACCCTTTCTAATTAGAATTGAAAAGATTGTTATACAACAAAATAAATTATAAGTATGTTCACCATTGAGCAGGTAGGTATTATCGAAGAATTTGAGGAAAATGAGGATCTGTTCCACCAAAAATTATAACACATTTTTGCTATTTTATAAATATAAAAGATTAATCCTTAAATGGTTTAAGGGTTATAGACCCCCACCTCAACGCGTAGCGTAGGTGGGAACTTTTAATCAGGTGGAGTCGAGACTCCATCTGATTTCTCGATGTTTCAGCTTGCTGAAA
>SKSA01000035.1 GCA_007118195.1 Anaerobacillus sp.
AAAAAATCTCTTGTTTCTGGCTCAGTAATTTCAAATGTTAAAACATTAAAAGCAAGCCAGTAAAAACCAAATCCAATCCCAATTAATGCTCCTAAAAGAAGTAAATAACTATTCGCTTTTTCTCCAAGAAATAACACTGTGAAAAAGAAAACGGATAGGAAGGATACTCCTAGCCGTAAAACAATCACTCTGTCTATTTTTTTGGCCCATCTACCAGCTAATATAAAGGTAATCGGTTGCATTACGACAGAGGCTAAATTATAAAGAGCAATATGAGTAAATTCACCAGATTGCTTCCACAAATAAACATTCACAAACGTATTAGACAAAGCGATACTTAATGCATATAATCCACCAATAATTAAAAGGAGAGTTAAATCACGATTAACTTCTACCTCTCCAAGAAATTTTTTTAAAATCATTTTCATTTCCGACGCCCCTTTACCATCTCACTCGTAGTTTGGCTAATATTTGCACCGTTATACGAATTAAATGATAAAATTAAACGCAGCGCCAGCATAATGTATACAAAACGCTCATGACGATATTCCGTCACCATCTATTATGTAAAAGAACGAGCATTTTTCATACAAAGGGACCACTCAAAATTGAGCAGTCCCTTTGTTCAGTATTTATTTTGCTGCGTTGTAACGCTTAGCAACTTCATCCCAATTAACAACATTCCAAAAAGCAGAAATGTAATCTGGGCGCTTGTTTTGGTAGTTTAAATAATATGCATGTTCCCATACGTCTAAACCTAAAATAGGTGTTTTGCCTTCCATTACTGGCGTGTCTTGGTTTGGTGTACTAGTTACTGCTAGTTTACCATTATCAACAATTAACCAAGCCCAACCAGAACCAAATCTAGTTGCCCCCGCTTTTGCGAATTCTTCTTTAAATGTGTCAAGGCTTCCGAAAGTAGCATTGATTGCATCTAGAAGTTCACCCGTTGGCTCGCCTCCACCATTCGGTGACATTACTTCCCAAAATAATGTATGGTTAGCATGCCCACCACCGTTATTACGTACTGCAGTACGAATGCTTTCTGGTAAAGCATCTAAGTTACTGATTAATTCTTCAAGGCTTTTATCAGCTAAGTCAGCATGTCCCTCTAATGCGTTATTTAAGTTCGTTACATACGTGTTATGGTGTCTCCCATGATGAATTTTCATTGTCTCTTCATCAATATGAGGTGCTAATGCATCAAATGCATAAGGTAATTCCGGTAATGTAAACTTTGCCATTATAAATTCCTCCTTGAGTTTCCAAAAATTAGTTTTTGTAAATGAAATTCATTCAAGTAAATACATGTTTTAATTACTACTTTTTCACAAGTATTATACTGTTAATTCCTACATTAGCAGATTTACCCTTCCCTTTCAAACAATAAACCTCGACTTTTTATACTTTTGCTTATCTAAATACTGCCAATGTTTTTCTAGTTTATAAGCCCTCTTTTACAATACCCAATAATCCCTTAAAATATGAAAAAATTTTAGCATTTTTTCAGTGATTAACTTTTATAAATGTATAGACATGCTTTTTAAATGATGAACTGCACTCAAAAGTTAAAAACGAAAGGAGGAAACTATGAATGAATTGGGTTGAAGCACTAATTTTAGGTATCGTTCAAGGATTATCTGAATTTCTTCCTATTTCTAGCTCTGCCCATCTTGTCATCGTTCAAAAGCTACTAAATATCCAAGTAGAAGGAAATCAATTAGAGTTTGAAGTTTTATTACATTTTGCATCATTACTAGCAGTCACCATTTATTTCAGAAAAGATATATACTACATTGTAAAAGGGTTCTTTTCTTATTTACTTAAAAAAAATATAAAATATCGCACAGAGTATCGCTTTGGATGGTTAATCATATTTGCGACGATGATTACCGCAATTTTAGGGAAGCTATTTGAAGATGTACTGGGAAGAAATATAACAAGTTCTGCGACGATAGGGATCTCATTAATTGTAACAGGACTTTTTCTCATTTTAATTGAGCATGGTGTAAAACCTGGGCATCGTACCGTAAAAGAGATGACGTGGAAAGACGGCTTAATCGTTGGATTCGGTCAAGCACTCGCTGTGTTACCAGGAATTTCGAGGGCCGGTAGTACATTAGTAACAGCTTTATGGTGTGGCCTTGAAAAACAAACAGCCATTCGCTATTCATTTTTACTTTCAATTCCACTTATTTTAGGAATATCAATTGTAGAAATTCCAGAAATGTCCCCACTATATTTGGAATTATATTTTTATGAAACATTAATTGCGTTTGTTGCGAGTTTCTTTTTTGCCATTATCGGTATTAAATGGCTGATTACTATGGTAAACAAAACAAAACTTTCATACTTTGCTATTTATTGCATTTGCTTAGGAATTATTGTCTGGTTATTTATACATGATCCTCAAGTTTTTTAATGGTCATTTTATGTGCAAAAACTTGATTTTTACTTGAAAGCTTTAACTTTCCGTTAAGGAAATCTACTTTTAATTCATCGTCAAAAAAAACGGTATGCTTTTTATACATATATAAAGGTATACCGTTTGTTTTTATTTGTTCGTGCGTTTCAATATTGTTTTTTGAAGTAACAAGTAAAACAGGAACTCCATTCACCGCACACCCACACCCTTCAGTATCATAAAACAATATGAGGAGAGCGCCTTCGATATTTAAATATCCACTTATGTATTTGTACGCCGCTTCGGTAAATAATACTTCCATCATTAAAACACCTTTCTTTATTCAAAATTACACCCAAAACTACAAGCAACATTTCTTTTGAATAGAGCCTAAAATAAAAAACGACCTATATGCTTATAACAATAATAAACACATAAATCGTTGGTTTCATTTAATTTTATTTAATGGCGGAGGAAGAGGGATTCGAACCCCCGCGCGGTTTAACCCGCCTGTCGGTTTTCAAGACCGATCCCTTCAGCCGGACTTGGGTATTCCTCCGTTTAAATGGTGGACCCTGTAGGA
>SKSA01000336.1 GCA_007118195.1 Anaerobacillus sp.
AACACTCAAAACTGACAAATAACTCAAAACTCAACATTCAACATTCAAAACTACAATTAATTTGATAAAAACCCTGTTAATGGAGATGACGCTACTGCTCGTTTAGTTACTCCACCAACCCCAGATAAATAGGCTGTACGACCTGCTTCTACGGCACTTTTGAACGCTTCACCCATTGCAATAGGATCGCCGGCTGTAGCAATTGCTGTATTAACAAGTACTGCGTCAGCCCCTAATTCCATTGCTTCACATGCTTGGGAAGGCTTGCCGATTCCTGCATCGACAATTACTGGCTTTTCACATTCATCAATTAAGATTTCAATTAATTCTTTTGTTTTTAATCCTCTATTTGTTCCAATCGGTGCTCCAAGTGGCATAACAGCTGCAGCACCAACTTCTTCTAATTTTTTAGCAACCATTAAGTCTGGACTCATATATGGTAAAACAATAAATCCTTCCTTCGCTAAAATTTCTGTTGCTTTGATGGTTTCATAGTTATCAGGTAGTAAGTATTTCTGATCAGAAATCACTTCGATTTTAATCCAATTACCCATCCCAGCAGCTCTAGCAAGTCTCGCAATTCGTACCGCTTCTTCTGCTGTTCTTGCCCCTGATGTATTCGGTAATAGAATCATCTCTTTCGGAATATGCTTCATAATATTTTCATGACTTGTTTCAAAATCGACGCGGCGCATCGCAACTGTAATTACTTGTGATTGTGAAGAATTAATTACATCAGGGATTAACGCATCATCGTTAAATTTCCCTGTACCAATTAAAAGGCGGCTATTTAGCTCAACCCCACCAATATTTAATAAATCTTTTGCCATTCTTTTCTCCTCCTAATTTAGAAAAGCTTAGTACCTTTCTTTGTTGAAATTTTTTGTTGCCTAACTATCCGAAAACATAAAATAGATACGAAAAAAGACCCCATCATCCAGATGCGGCCTAAAAAGACATGTTAAAAAGTGAAAACAGTCTTCCCTCCGCTGGTATGATCCAGATCAGGTTTAAACGGTCTGTGACAGATTAGTCAACTTCTCAACCTAGTCTTCTAGGCTCCCGCAGCTGTGAAAATATTGTTTTTACTATCATAACATAGATTACTAAAATTTAAATAGTATTTGCCTCAGTGAATTTTTCACAAGGTATCTACCCTGAAAATAGTTGGTCAATCAGTATGCGCCACTTCGCTGTGAAACAGTCTTACGCAGAAAGCGACTCTTTCTTTTCAAGTTTTTCGGATTCTTTTCCAAGTAACCATCCAAACGGAATTGTCACTACCGCAATGATGCCGAGGATAATAAAACCCTCATTAATCACTTGGAGACTAGCTTGCTCCATCGTTTCCACATTTGGAAAAACTTGCACACGACGAACCTCGTAAAATATCGAAATAAAAACGATCCCTAAAGCCGAGCTCATTTGCCTTAAGACGTTGTTCATTGCTGCCCCTCTTGAAACAAACTGATCTGGAATTGCATTCATTCCGGCCGTTGTTGCTGGCATCGTTGAAAACCCTTGCCCCATTCCACGAATCGCCATTAGTACGAAAATAACGACGAGCGATGTTTCCATGGATGTAAATCCTAAAGCTAAAGTACCAATCGCAGTAATCACTAAACCACTCGTTACCACTAACAAAGGACCTTTACGATCAAGCAACCTTCCACCAATCGTCATAAAAATACCAGTAAAAAGGGCGGCCGGTAAAAAGATTAATCCCGTAATAATTGCACCTAAACCATATACATGTTGGATCAGTAACGGAATAAGGAAAATCCCTCCAAACAACGCTAAAGACGTTGAAATCGACACCCAAACACTGTACGTGTATGCTTTGTTTTTAAAAATTGATAAATCGAGTAAAGGCTGTTCGATCTTATTTTCTATTTTCACAAAAATAAATAATGAAATAAGTCCAAAGACAATTAACCCTATATTTATTGGTTCAGCAAAATGTTCTAGAGCTGATATTCTTCCTAAAGCAAATAACATTGCCCCAACACCAGCGGTCACCGTAAAGAATCCCCATTTATCAAAAGTAATTCCATTTAGCTTATTTGTATTTTTCAAGTACATCGCGCCAATGAGTAACCCAATTAAGCCCGTTGGTACATTAAATAAAAATAGCCATTGCCAACTTCCTGTCTCAATGATAAAGCCGCCTACAGTAGGCCCAATCGTTGGAGCCATCATTGCTGCAATTCCCCATATACCTGTAGCAAGCCCTCGCTCATGTTTTGGGAACGCTTCAAAGATCAGCGCCATTGATAGTGGCATCATAAGGCCACCAGCTATACCTTGAATTCCACGAGAGAAAATAAGCGAATTTAAATCCCAAGAAAACGATCCTAACATTGACCCTGTAATAAAGATTAGTAACCCCACTAAATAAAGCTTTTTCTTTCCGTATTTATCCCCTAAATAGCCTGTTAATGGCATTGTCACACCCATCGTAACCATAAAAATAGTAATGACCCATCCAGTCGAGACTGCATCAGCATCAAACACCTTCATTAAATGAGGCACAGCCGGATTTAACATGCTATTATTCAGAATAATTGTAAACGTCCCTAATAACACCGCTATGACAACAAGCCATTTTTCAGGAAACAATTTTCGCATCATCAAAATCCTTTCGTTTACCGAAACACCCACCCTTTACTATACCATGAATTAAAAAATAAAAGAATAGAATTATCTTATTATTTGAGTGAATGACGAAGCATCGTCACCGTTTAGCATGTAAATGCTGACCGAGTTCTCTCACTTCGCTGTGACCTTCTAACGAATCTCAGAGGCTCGTTCACGAAATCCCCCCCTTTTTTCATACAAAATGCTCATGGCGGCATGCCTGCCGCCACCAACTAATATGGAAAAGGCGATTAATCTCTTTCGCTGCGCTGTAAATTCGTTCCGACTTTAGAGGCTTGCTCAAGAGAGTCAATCGCCTTTTTTCA
>SKSA01000253.1 GCA_007118195.1 Anaerobacillus sp.
TTGGCGGGACTGTGTGGGAATCGAACCCACCGAAGACGGCACGCGCCTCCCTAAGGTTTTGAAGACCTCGGCAAACACCAGTTACACAACCAGCCCCGTAAAGTAATTGAGATATCATTATTAAAATGTACCTTCACAGTATTTAAACAACCGTGTCTTCATATTTTACATTTTATAATCCCATTGGTCAAGTTGTGTTCGTATAGTAATATAATTAAAAATATTCATAAAATGATAATTGTGTTGGCTTACAAAACAGTTTGAAGATTATTTAATGTTCATAAAGTTGTAACAATTGAATATGCATAAAAAAAGCCGGTTTTTCAGGACGATTCAAAGCATTTATTTGCTTAAATGCATAGTGTTTTATTAAAAAACTTCAATCTATAAGAATTACAACATCAAAACAAAGCCTTTACTAAAATCTAAAAAGATTAAGGAGAGGATATTGTGAAATTGTTTAATAGAAAAAAGAGTTATAGATTGATGGATATTAACAGAAAAGTTAACATGCAAAGTTTAGAAGAACGTCAATGGGTATTAGAAATGTTTAGGAGAAAAGGATATATGGTTGATCGGCATTCTATGAAAGAAGGGAAATAAAGCAGGGGACCCCCTTGCTTTTTCTTTTTGCTAATCGAAGAACGTACATTTGAATATGGTGGAACTGATTTTCAGCATTAAACCTTATGCAAAACGAAGGACTAGCACTGATACTCCCACACCTTAAAGGGGGGGCTGATTTACTAACCTTGTTCGACCTCACTTTCATCCCACACCTGAAGGAGATGGGCTTTCACGTTCGGGAAGTTCTGTAATAATTATTTTAAACGTGTTTCCAAAAAAATAAATGATTGTGTTGTTATTGGGAAACTTAAGCTATAAAGCTGTACAACCTTTTTATTTTTAAAGAGAAATAAACCGACAATTTAAATACTAGATGGGGGCAGCAAAAAGCTGTCATATATGTTTTGTAATAAGGTGGTGATCGTAATGGAATATTTCCCTTATTTTTTTATCGTTTTATTAATCATTCTTTTATTTTTATCTGCCTTTTTCTCATCAGCGGAGACGGCGTTTTCTAGTGCGAATAAAATACGTTTGAAAAACTATGCGGATGAACAAAGAAAAGGAAGTAAAAATGCATTAATGATCGCCGATAATTTTGATAAAGGACTTTCGACGATTCTTGTTGGAAATAACGTTGTGAACATTGGCGCTGCCACGATTTCAGCAAAGCTTGCGACGGATATTTTTGGTGCCGGGACTGGAATGATTATTAATACGGTTGTCATGACGACGTTAGTGCTTATTTTTGGTGAAATTTTACCTAAATCTTATGCTAAAGAAAATGCGGAATCATTTGCCCTAAAAATTTCCGGAGTTTTATCTTTTTTAATGAAAATTTTCACTCCGATAACGTCCGTTTTTATTGCGCTGAAAAATTCGATTTCGAGAATGATTACGTCCAAAGAACATGTTCCATTAGTGACAGAAGAAGAATTAAAAGTAATGGTCGATATTAGTGAAGAAGAAGGGGTCATTGA
Source organism: Anaerobacillus sp. (assembly GCA_007118195.1). GTDB lineage: Bacteria > Bacillota > Bacilli > Bacillales > Anaerobacillaceae > Anaerobacillus. The sequence goes on from SKSA01000253.1 coordinate 1,548, forward strand.
TAAGAGAGAAAAAGATCTTGTTCATAGTGCCCTCGACTTTGATGAAATTGTTGTTGGAGAAATATTAACGCCGCGAATTGATATGGTCGCTGTTGAAGTGAATGATGATCAGGCGGAAATATTAAATATGTTTTTAAAAGAGCGATTTTCGAGAGTTCCTGTATATGAAGATAATACGGATAATATTATTGGGATTTTATCGGAAAGAGAGTTTTTATCTCACCTCGTGCAAAACAAAACCTTTGTAGTTCGTGACTTGTTAAGAAAGCCAATGTTTGTCGTTGAGTCGTTAAAAATTTCTTCTCTACTCCCAGAATTACAAAAAAATAAAACTCATATGGCGATTGTCATTGATGAATTCGGTGGTACTGAAGGACTTATTACAATGGAAGATATCTTAGAAGAAATTGTCGGTGAGATATGGGATGAACACGATGAAAAGGTAAGTATTATGAATCAAATTGATGAAAGTACTTATCAATTATCTGCAGATTTTTCCTTAACGGATTTTTGTCAACTGATGAATGTCCCAATTCCTGATAGTTCCTATCATTCACTTGGTGGCTGGATCGTTGAAAGAATGGAAAAAATCCCAACGGTAGGAGAAGAAATTCATTATCATCATTTAACAATTGTCGTTTATCAAATGGACGGTAAACGTATTCGTCAGTTGATTGTTAAAAAACATGTACGATAACCTTTATTCCGTTTTGTATGTAAAAAGAAATGCTCGGTCGATTTTCTTGAGTGAGCCTCTAAAGGTCGATAGAGATTTACAGCGAAGCGAAAGAAAGTCGACCGACATTTTTACATATTAGATGGTGACGATTAATCGGCATGAAGGTTTTGTATGTAAAAAGCAAAATGACGGTCGGTTTTTCCGAACAAGCCTCTAAAGTCGGTACGAATTTACAGCGCAGAGAGGAAAATCGACCGTCATTTTTACATGCCAGATGGTGACGTTGCTACGTCATGTTGGTTTTGTATGTACAACACAAAATTGATCGACATTTACAACGTAAAATGGCGCACGCAAGCAGTACTGTCATGTTGGTTTTCTATATGTAAATTGTTCGCTTTTTCTATTCTTAAAAAAAGTGATGCTATTTCCCTTGCAACGAAAGTCTTTTTAAGAGTAAAGTATAAAGGGAATAGCTTGATACATACATAAAAGTTATAGGAAAGGCTGGTATACATATGGGAGATCGTTTTTATACCATTGGCATGGCAGGACATATCGATCATGGAAAAACAACGTTAACAAAAGCGTTAACAAATATTGATACAGATCGCTTAAAAGAAGAAAAAGAACGAAGCATTTCAATTGAATTGGGCTTTGCACCATTAAAGCTTAAAAGTGATGTTCAAGTGTCGATTATTGATGTTCCAGGCCATGAACGTTTTATTCGGCAAATGATTGCAGGGGTGGCAGGAATCGATTTAGTGATGCTGATCGTTAGTGCCGACGAAGGAGTCATGCCACAAACGAAAGAGCATTTAGATATTTTATCTCTGTTAGGAGTCGAAAAAGGAATTGTTGTCGTTACCAAAATTGATCGAGTAGACGAAGAACTATTAGAACTGGTTCAAGAAGATATTGCTTTAGAAGTGGAAGGGACATTTCTAGAAGAAGCACCATTTGTTTTCGTCGATAGCTTATCAAAAAAAGGAATCGATCACCTGAAAGATGTCATCGAAGAAAAGTTGAGTGACGTTCCGAGTCGCGATGCGAAAGGGGCCTTCCGTCTTCCGATTGACCAGGTGTTTACGGTCCATGGACAAGGAACAGTCGTAAGAGGAACGATTTACGAAGGGGCCATTCAAGAAGGTGACATTCTTGAAATTTTACCAAAAAATGTGAAGGTGAGAGCGAGACAACTTCAAGTTCACCATCAAAAGCAAGAACGAGGGTTTGCTGGGCAACGGGCGGCGATAAACTTAGGCGGTGTTTCAAAAGAAGAGGTGAAACGTGGGGATGTCCTCGTTTCTACTCAACATTACTCAACAACGTCGACAATTGACGTTTCCTTGCAAACATTAAAAGATTTGAAATATCCGTTGAAGCAACGCGGCTATATAAAACTGCACCTTGGTACAGCCGAAGTATACGGAAAAATTGTCTTCTTTGATCGGAAAGAATTAGAAGAAAATGATGGTGATACGGTCCTTTGTCAGCTTCGTCTTGATGAGCCAATTGTTACAAGAAGAGGCGATCGCTTTATTTTACGAAGACCGACCCCAGTAGAAACAATTGGAGGCGGTTTTGTCATTGATCCGAACGGTGAAAAATATAAATTCGGTGAAAATACGATAGAAATGCTAGAAAGAAAACGTGAAGGAACTCCAATCGAAAGAATTACGGATGCCTTAAAGGAAGAGAAATTTTTAACGGTAAAAGAGTTACAAAAACATGTCGATTTACAAGATGAAATGGTTGCTGAGTGTATTTCAGAGCTGAAAGAAAAAAATGCGATGATTGAAACAGAACAAGGTGAGCTCGTATTAACCGCTATTTTTAAAGAAGTCGTGGATCTTCTTAGCCAAGATTTAGCGGAATTTCATGAGCAGTTTCCGTTAAGAGAAGGGAAAAATAAAGCTGAAGTGCTTCAATCATTAAAACAAAATTACCCAATGAAGCTGTTAGAATTTACGTTTGAAAAAAGTGTAGGGGACGAGCAGTTAGAAAAACGAGGCCAGTTTATAGCATTGAGCAGTTTCCAACCACATTTTCCTAAAAAGTGGGCAAAACGGATGGAGCAAGTCGTAAACGAAATCGATCAAGGTGGCGTTCAAGTAGAAGGCTGGGAGCACATTGTCACAAGAGCACAGCTTCCACCACAAATTCAAGAAGATTTAAAGCATTATTTATTACGGACAAACAAGGCCTTTGCTTTTGATGATAAACATCTCGTATTAGCTAAGCATTTAAAAGCTGCGGTGGAAAATTTACAGAAAAACACCGAAGATGAGTTTGAGCTTCAAGATGCTAAAGCTGTCTTAAACTTATCTCGAAAATATTTAGTTCCTTTTATGGAATTACTTGATCGATTGAATTTAACAGTAAGGAAAGATTCAAAAAGACAATGGAAGAAACGAGAGTATGATCGATGGATAAACGAAAAGAAATAAGAGGTTCACGTAGCGATTTTTCTCTTTTATTTTTAACGCCATATTTTCATCAAGGTCGTGGGAATGCGACGACAGCAAAAAGGATTGTTGAGGGCTTAAAGCTTAATGAGGTCCAAACAAATGTTATTGCTTATGATGAAGAACCGTTTCCCAGTGAAAAGATAGACTCGAGTCAATTGGTACATGTACTTCATTTTCGGCGCTTTGCAGAGTGGTTAGAAGTGAATAATTTCTCAATGGAACCGCCTTACATTATTACATCGGGTGGAACAGACGTAAATATTGATATATTTAAACAGGAGCACTCAGAGAAGATAGGTACTGTATTAGAAAATGCGGCAGCGATTACCGTTTTTAGTGAAGATGCGAAACAAAAATTACACAGTGTTTATAGTGACTTAGAAGATAAAATTCAGATCATTAAACAAAGTGTTTGGTTTCCTGAATCCATTCAAAGAGATGCAGAAAATACAATAAAATTGCCTAAATTAGGTCCAAATATTGTTCTGCCGGCGGGATTAAGAGCCGTTAAAGATGTGTTATTTGTGTTGCCGGCCTTAGTAGAATTAAGAAAACGTTTTTCTAATTTAACATTTACAATCATTGGAGCCCCACTAGAGGAGTCAGTACTTGGAGCAGTTCGATCTGAAATGAACAAGCACTCATGGATTCGCTATTATGAGGAAGTTCCTCTTGAAGAGATGGAGGGCATTTACAAGCAAAGTGATATGGTCATTAATACCTCGCTATCAGAAGGGCAATCGTCAGCATTACTTGAAGCAATGTTTGTAGGAAAGCCAGTAGTAGCAAGAAATAATGGCGGCAACCGAAGTATTATTCAACACGAGGAAACAGGTTTTTTATTTGATGATGTAGGTGACTTTTATCGGCACTTAGATCGTTTATTAACAGATGAAAACCTTAACCAAACGATTTGTAAAAAAGCGCAGGATTATGTAATGGAAGCCCATTCGTTACAGAAAGAGATTGAGTCATATATAAATTTGTATCAACAAGTTCTGGGTAAGTAACCATATGAGGTTATGACGCTGTCAAATAGTCCAAAACATCCGAAGCGTCAACGTTTAGTTCAAAGTATTGCTCCGCTTCGGGTGTTTTCGCCTTTTCTATTCATCAACAACATCTTCTTGACTAATCGAAACGAGTGATACGATCGCAGGGTGAATTTTTTTAGAATGAAAATAAGATAAATAAAAACTTCGTTCATAAGGTAATTGCTGAATCGCTTTAATTCGCCCTTGTTTCATTGCTTGCATAGCAGCAATACTCGATACAACGGAATATCCAAGATTCGCTTCAACCATACTGATCACCGCTTCAGTTGTTTTTACTTTTGCAATACAGCGTAAATCATTGGTGGAAACCCCTATATTTTTTAGGCTTTTTTCTACTCCTTGCCAAGTCCCTGATTTTTCACTTCGGAAAATAAAGGGTAAGTCTTTTAATGTTTTTAAATCAGTAATTTCATTGCTATCTGGAGGTCCGATTAAAATAAAGTGATCTTTTTTAACAATATGATTAATGATATCGGGGTCGAGAGGTTCACTTCCAATGAAGCCAACATCAATAATACCTTCCTTAATAAGATCAGAAATTTCGCCAGACTCATGAATAGATAACTGAATATCAACACTGGGATGAAGGTTTAAAAATTTCCGCAACAAAGTAGGGACTATATAAGTTCCGGGGACAGTACTTGCTCCAATTCGGACTACACCACTCAGTTCACCTTGGAGCCTACGACATTCTTCAACTAATACGTCCCAATCGTAAAGAAACTTTTTGCCTTTTTGGTAAACAAGGCGTCCGGCTTCTGTTGGTTCGACAGTCTCTCGGTTTAATAAAGTAATTCCGAGTTCTGTTTCTAACGTTTTAATTTGTTTACTAACAGCAGGTTGACTGATATTTAATGTGTTTGCTACAGCTGAAAAGCTTTTATGATCAAGTACCATCATAAAGGTTTTTATTCGTTTTAAATTCATTTGTTTCACCTCTTTAACTGTTGAGGAGCATTTAAGAACAGGGCGACTGACATTCTGTTAGTCGCCCTTTTTTTAGCTATTTAATTATCGATTAACGTATATAAACTTTTCTTGCTTTTCTTCAACTTCACCGATGATCTTTGCTTCTGCAACACCTAGTTTATGTAGGCTTTCCACATATAGATTGGCTTCTTCTTTCGGTATGCTAACTAAAAGTCCTCCAGAAGTAATCGCATCACATAAAATCCATTGTTCAAACTCCTCGATGTCGTTATGATAATTTACATCGTTAGCGAGCCAGCGCTGGTTGGCTTTAGAACCACCTGGGACGATTCCCTCTTGTGCTAGCCCGATGGTTCCATCGAGAATCGGAACTTCACTAAAGTTAAGCTTAAAAGTTACGTCGCTTCCTTTGGCCATTTCATAAGCATGTCCTAATAAACCAAACCCAGTGATATCTGTCACAGAATTTGGGTGTAATGATTGCAAAGCTGAACTTGCCTTATCATTTAAAGCGGCCATTGTTGCCATCACTTTATTTAATTGTTCTTCCGTAAGTTTGTCTCTTTTGATCGCCGTTGTTTGAATACCCACTCCGATTGGTTTTGTTAAGACAAGAACATCACCTGGCTTGGCACCCACATTTTTATACACCTTCTTGGGATGAATAATGCCTGTGACGGAAAGTCCAAACTTCGGTTCTTGGTCATCAATCGAGTGACCACCGATAACAACAGCGCCCGTCTCATTCACTTTGTCAGAGGCACCGCAAAGGATTTGCGCTAAAATATCTGGATTTAATTTTTTAATTGGAAAGCCAACGATATTTAAAACGGTCTTCGGAACGCCTCCCATGGCATATACGTCACTTAGTGAATTTGCTGCTGCAATTTGGCCGAACATATACGGATCATCAACAATTGGTGTGAAAAAATCAACTGTTTGAATGATGGCAATATCATCAGTTAATTGATAAACTCCAGCATCATCTGAAGTTTCATGTCCTACTAATACATTAGGGTCAAAGGCTCTTTCGGGTAGTTGACACAAAACTTGTGCCAGGTCTTCAGGACCAATTTTACATCCTCAACCACCTTTACCTGTCATTGTTGTTAATTTTATCTGATTATTTTCCACGGTTAAATTGCACCTCCCTATCGAATAGTATAAGCGTATTTTTTGATTTTTGACAAATAATATCATAAAATAAAACAAAATATTTTAGTAAGGAGTTGAAATTTTAATGAATATTGAAGTTCAATTTTGTATGATGTGAAACTATGCACCAAAGGCTGCGAGTTTCGCAGAAGAGTTATTTAATAATTTTCGAACTGAGATAGACAAAGTTGAACTTGTGCCTAGTTCTGGGGGCGCTTTCGAAGTTATTGTCAATGGCGAGAAGATTTATTCCAAGCTAGAAACTGGAGTTTTTCCAAATAATGAAGAGGTTGTTGCGAAGTTAAAGCAATTTAAATAAAGCGGTATGCGTCTACAAGCGTCATTTATCAAATTTTGAAATAATTTCAAAAAACCCTACCAAAATTTCTATATTTTCTTGTATAATATTAGTGGACAAGCTTAATTAAAAAGAGAAATGAAATCGGAGAGGGAGGTAATCATGAAAAAAAATATTACCAAAGGATTTGGAATTGGCTTTGGGATTGGTGTATCACTCTATTTAGCTGGACTTTATTTAGAGTACAAAGAAAAAGCCGATGAGATCAAGGAAAGAGAAACATTTGGAACTGGACAATAATTGACTTTTAAGTGAATAAAACAACAAAAGGTGATCGGGCGAACCGATCACCTTTTTTTACCATCTTCATGATTCTTTCTTCTGGGGTCTTATCGATTTGTTTTTTTCGGAGACACCTCCATCGTTGTTCAATTTAGAACAATGAGTAATCAGCTACATTGTGCAACCGTTATCACCCCTTAGAGGTATTGAAAAGCAAATCTTACCCTAAATCAAATTAGATGGGAGAAAAAGCATAGAAGCGATTTCTCAATACTATTGTGTGTGTTCTTCACAAAATTATTTATGGAAAAGTTTGTTTTTTAAAATCGCATCGTTCGTTAGGTTTTTGGGCATAGTTTAGGTATAATCAACACATAATAAGAGATTTTACATTAATGGGGAGTGGAAGATGAAACAATTTTTACGTGAATTACCGGCTATACATATTTTGAAAAATGATCATCGTTTTTTGCGGTATACTGAAAGTTTTGATTTATCGGAGCTAGAATTAACGCAATTGCTTCAAAATGAAATTGACAAACTTAGACAAGCTCTTCTTTTGGAAAACGTACAGTCGATTACGAACCCGACAAAAGAAGTGTTTATAGAACTAGTGTTTAACAACCTTGTACAAAAATTAGACAAATACGATCCTTACTATTTGAGACAAGTGATTAACGGCACCGGTACGATTTTACACACGAATTTGGGAAGAGCTAAACTAAGTGAGAAAGCAATTGAGCATGTTGTTCAAGTTGCTCAAAATTACTCGAATCTAGAGTTTAACATTGAAGAAGGAAAACGTGGATCAAGACATGACATTATAGAGAATACTTTGAAGCGTATTACAGGAGCAGAAGCTGCAATGGTTGTTAATAACAATGCAGCAGCGGTGTACTTAATATTACGTGCTTTAGCTTGTGAAAAGGAAGTCATTGTTTCTCGTGGTCAGCTCGTCGAAATTGGTGGCTCGTTTCGGGTTTCTTCGATCATGGAGGAAAGCGGCGCTAAACTAGTCGAGGTGGGCACAACTAATAAAACTCATGAGTATGACTATGATAACGCCATCACTGAAGAAACTGCAATGATTTTAAAGGTTCATACAAGTAACTTTAAAACAGTTGGCTTTACGGCATCTGTTGAGACCGAGGAACTCGTACAACTTACAATGAAGCATGACGGGGTTATTTTTTACGAGGACTTAGGCAGTGGTGCCTTATTTGACTTTACACAGCACGGTGTGGGGGACGAACCCGTTGTTTCCAAAGTGTTAAAAATGGGGGTTGATATCGTTTCATTTAGTGGTGACAAACTTCTCGGTGGCCCACAGGCGGGTATCATTGCCGGGAAAAAAGAGATCATCCAAAAACTGAAAAAACATCAATTAGCACGAGTGCTTCGTGTAGATAAAATGACGCTTGCCGCGCTCGAAGCAACGTTAAAATCATATGAAAATGAGACGGCAGCTAAAGATGTGCCTACTGTAAGAGATATTTTAGCGTTAAAACCTGAAATTGAATTAAAAGCGAAAGCATTTGTTGATGAAGTTGAAAAGAATTGTTTGAGTTATTCGTGTAAATTAGTCGACGAAGTTTCTCAAATTGGTGGTGGAACGATGCCTACTGAGGAAATTCCGACAAAAGCGGTTGCGCTTGTTTCAAATAAATTCTCGGCAAATCAACTTTCAGAACAATTAAGATTATATAAACCAGCGATTATTTCACGGAGAAAAGACGATCATGTCTTACTTGACTTTCGAACGGTTTCAAATGAAGAAATGAAGATCATTGTTGATGCATTAAAAGAGATTGAAAAATAGAGTTCAGTCAAGTCACAAAGAGTCATTCAAAATGCCCGAATAAAGTGTTACCTTCATGATTTGGTGGGCACATTGATCCTAGCGGTGTGTACGTTTTTGATTTAATCCTATCGTTTGGGCACATTGAGTCATTCAACGTGCCCATTATTACTATTTTTACCTTTACTCGCATATCAGCCTGCTTAATTACCACACAAATCAACCTGTTATTCATTCACCGCCACTAAAGTTTTTTTAACTTTCGCCGTCAGTTTGTCCAACATGATTTCGTTTTTTTACTTTTTTCGAACCACTTAACGGCTCTGGTTGTCCAGGATTATGTCCTTTAGGTGAGTTTTTACGTTGGTCTTTATAAGTATTTTTTTCGGTCATGCGAATCCTCCTTAGTTTTTATTTGTAGCATAATTAGTATTTTAGTGGAATAGAAAATCTATTCATTTTATGGGTGTATAGATTTTTACCTAATTATAAAAACTAATAAAGCAATATAGCTAAAAAGGGGGAGTTTGTTTTGCCATATATTAAAAACAAGCAACAATCATTCCAAGCAGCGCAACAAGCGTTTGTTCAAGCTGAACAAGCATCGAATGATCTGCAGCCGACAGATGAAGACTTTGGACATCATTTAAAAAAGGCTCAACAGGAAATTACCGAAGCAGAACAGGTCATTGATAAAGCGTTACGTAATGCTTCTGAACATCAACGGCGTGAGTTACAAAAATATCAAGAAGAAATCGCGGAGCTTAAAGAGATTTTAAATCAATTTTAATCCTTAAATGTTTTAAGGGTTATAGACCCCCACCTCAACGCGTAGCGTAGGTGGGAACTTTTAATCAGGTGGAGTCGAGACTCCATCTGATTTCTCGATGTTTCAGCTTGCTGAAA
>SKSA01000357.1 GCA_007118195.1 Anaerobacillus sp.
GGTTTAAGGGTTATAGACCCCCACCTCAACGCGTAGCGTAGGTGGGAACTTTTAATCAGGTGGAGTCGAGACTCCATCTGATTTCTCGATGTTTCAGCTTGCTGAAACGAGTTCGCTTACGCTTTTATAAAAGAGTTTTCATAAAATTTGATGTTAGGGTACTTTCCTTGGGCAGTACGCATTTGAAAGTCATTTTCAAAAAGAGCTACGAGGCGATCATCGCGATCTTTTACTAAGTTTCGTTGAGTACGAGCAAAAGCCTCAATATCTTTAGTTTCTCCAGCGATCCATCGAGCGTAAGAGAATGGGAGTCTTTCTAAACGTATATCAACTTTATATTCGGATTTTAGACGATGTTCTAATACTTCAAATTGAAGAACACCAACAACACCAACGATTTGTTGTTCTACCGCTTTTTGATATGTTTGGAACAGTTGAATGGCTCCTTCTTCAGTTAATTGACGAATCCCTTTTTCATAAGATTTGTGCTTTAAGGCATCTTTTACAGAAATGGCACAAAAGTGTTCAGGGGAGAAATGAGGCATTTCATCAAATTCAAATGAGCCGTTTTCAACAAGAGTGTCTCCGATACGGAACGTACCAGGGTCAAATAAACCGATAATATCTCCTGCATACGCTTCTTCAACAGCACTTCTGCTTTGGGCTAAAAACTGTGTTGGTTGAGCTAAACGCATCGTTTTTCCTAGTCGAACATGATTGACGTTCATTCCTTTTTTGAAAACTCCTGATGTTATTCGTAAAAAAGCAATTCGATCACGGTGGGCAGGATTCATGTTGGCTTGAATTTTAAAAACAAATCCAGAAAATTTTTGATCTAATGGTTCGACAACTCCTTCATTACTTTTCCTAGGGGTTGGAGCTGGTGCCATTTCTAAAAAGTGTTCTAAAAATGTTTGTACACCAAAGTTTGAAATAGCACTACCAAAGAAAATCGGAGTTAGCTTACCGTTATCTATTTGCTCCTTTTCATACTGATCTCCGGCAACATCTAACAGTTCCATTTCTTCACGAAATTGATTGACTAAACCCTCGTCGTTAATTATTTCGTCGATTTTCGGATCGAGTGGTCCGCTAATACTAATGATGTCAATCTTACTTGGATTTTCGTGGTTATAAAGTTCTAACCTTTTGTTATGGCGGTCGTACACAGCTTTAAAATCTTGCCCCATTCCTATTGGCCAGTTCATCGGGTATGACCTTATTCCTAGTACATCTTCCAATTCTTCCATTAATTCAAAAGGTTCTTTTCCTTGACGATCTAGCTTGTTAATAAATGTAAAAATAGGGATTCTGCGCATACGGCAAACTTTAAAAAGTTTAATCGTTTGTGCTTCGACACCTTTAGCAACATCGATAAGCATTGTTGCCGAATCGGCAGCAGTCAAAGTTCGATACGTATCTTCACTGAAGTCTTCATGTCCGGGAGTATCTAATATGTTAACGTGATAGTCGTTATATTGAAATTCTAATACGGAACTAGTGACAGAAATCCCTCTTTGCTTTTCGATTTCCATCCAATCACTCATCGCGTGCTTTGAATTTTTTCTACCTTTTACTGTACCAGCTTCTCTGATCGCGCCACCGAAATATAGAAGTTTTTCAGTCAATGTTGTTTTACCAGCGTCAGGGTGAGAGATAATCGCAAACGTTTTTCTCGATTGTACTTGTTGTTCATAGGAAATTTTCATATATTATGCCTCTTTCTAAAAAAATAACATTTTTTTAACATTTATAATGCTTAAAATCAATTATAATAGTATTAGTAATCATTGATTGATTTTATCATACTTTAAATAGTGAAAAAAGGTAACAAATTATTATAAGCTATTTTTAGTTTGCTTTATAGCTTTTTAACGTTTTTTTGTAACTACTAATATTATTTTGCGCTTTTAAGCGCAAAGGAGAGTGCTAACCACATGAAGTTTTTTCGCATTAGTTTTTTATTTTTGTCTCTCATATTTTTGATGAGCTGTTCGTCATTCACACAAACAAATTCTTTAACAAAAGTAGGTCTCCTTTTACCTCACAACATTGATGATCAAGGTTGGAATAGTAAAGGCTATCAAGGATTATTAAAAATTCATTCAAGTTTAAACGTAGATGTTTTTTATAAAGAAGAAATGGATACAATGCAAAAAGTTGAAGCGGCAATTGAAGAATTTGTGGAAGCGGAAGTAAATTTAGTTTTTGGTCACGGGCAAATGTATGCTCCGATTTTCATGGATTTAAAAGATCATTACCCAAATATTCACTTTGTTACTTTCAATGCTGATGTTTCTGGTGAGAATATAACAAGTCTTCATTTTAAAGGGTATGCAATGGGTTTCTTTGCTGGCATGCTTGCTAGTGAAATGTCAGAAACGAAGACGATAGGTACACTTGCAGCTTTTCCCTCGCAACCTGAAGTGAAAGGTTTTGTTGAAGGTGCGTTATTTCAAGATAATGAAACCGATGTTAAGGTCGATTATGTTTCTAGTTGGGTAGATGTAGAGACAGCGGTAGAAATTTATCGTGAAATGGTAATTGAGAAAGTAGATGTATTTTATCCGGCAGGAGACGGTTTTCATGTACCAATAATTGAAGAGGTTAGAAAAGATGGGTTATTTGTGATCGGTTTTGTCGGGGACCATTCAGATTTTGGTCAATCTACTGTTTTAACTAGTACAATTCAGCATGTTGACCAATTATATGAAATCGTTGCCAAACAATTTTATACAGGTGAATTAACTTCTGGAAACAAGTACTATGATTTTGCTGAAGGTGTTATTTCTTTAGGTCCATATAGTCCTGAGGTTCCTGAAGATTTACAAGCATTGATTGAGGAAGCAATTCATATATATATTGAAACTGGGAAGTTACCGAATGAATTTTAATTTAATTTATAGTGCGTGTTCAAAAAGGAGGATAAC
>SKSA01000350.1 GCA_007118195.1 Anaerobacillus sp.
GGTTTAAGGGTTATAGACCCCCACCTCAACGCGTAGCGTAGGTGGGAACTTTTAATCAGGTGGAGTCGAGACTCCATCTGATTTCTCGATGTTTCAGCTTGCTGAAACGAGTTCGCTTTAGAAAGGGGAGCAGATATAATTGGATAAAGTAGATGTCGTAATTATCGGTGGTGGTCCAGCAGGGATATCTGCTGCCCTCTGGTGTAAGCGCCTTGAATTAAACCATATTCTTTTTGAATCCAATGAAAAACTAGGTGGACAGTTGTTTCAAATTCATAACAAAATTATTGATTATCCTGGAGTTTTAGTTAATGACGGAAAAGAAATGCAAAAATTATTAGATCATCAAATACAAACCATGGATTGTAACGTAAAGCTAGGCTGCTTGATTTTATTTATTGATCATGAGTGTCAAAAAATAAGTTATAAGGAACGTGGAAACGAAAAAGAAGTTGCTTATGACTATTTGATTTTTGCTACAGGATCGAAACCTAAAAGCTTAGGAGTTCCGGGTGAAAAAGAAATGCTCCAAAGAGGAGAAGTTTATTCTGCGACCCGGGATAAATATAAATTTAAAGAGAAAAAAGTAGCAATCATTGGGGGAGGAGATAGAGCTTTTGAGGGTGCTTTCCTTTTAGCTGAAGAAGGAGTGAGTATCTATCTAATTCATCGCTCAACTAAATTTCGAGCCCGGGAATCTTATCAAAAAAGAGTATTTAAAAATAAAAACATTACAATTTTAACCGATACGACTGTTTTAGCTATTAATGGGGACAAAAGCGTACAGTCCATCGATGTTTTGCATAATGGAGAAAAGAAAAAAATTGAAATAGAAGCGCTTCTCGTTCGAATTGGTGTGGTTCCTAATACTGCATTGCTCAACAAGCAAGTTGAAACAGACGAAGAGGGCTATCTAATAGTTAATCAATTAGGAGAAACGTCAGTTCGAACCATTTTTGCCATAGGAGATGTATGTACACATCCAAAATACTCCAGTATATCGGCTTCTGTCGGTCAAGCGATGATTGCCGTTAAGCAAATTAGTGAACGAATCACACCTTAATTTAAAATAAAGTTCAACTGTGCCTTTGTCTTTGCGATAAAAGTTAAAGAGAGCACGTTTTCCAGGGAGAACATTTGCTTTTCGCCGCTAAGCAGGGCGCTTGCGTTTTTCTTGTATAATTCATCCATTATTTACTAATAGTAATAATGAGGTGAAGATTATGAAAAAAGTAATAACTATTAGTACAATTCTCTTTTTGAGTGGGCTAATTGTTTTTCCTATTCAAGCTAATGCACTAAATTTAATGGAAAGCTTCTTTTTAAAGATAACCATTGTTGAGAACGGGGTTGAACATGAATGGGAATATACAAGCCCGGGGAAATATGAATATGAAAAGGGAGAAAAAGTGATTAAAACAGATGAAGCAAAAGAAGAAATGCATTCAATTGTAAAACTTCTAGACTTATCGGAAAAGGCAAAAGTAGAAGAAATGGTTGAAGTATTAAAGAAAGAACGCTATCCAGCGCTAGAACGCCTTGATATTCGTTGGATGAACGGAGAAAGTAAACTTTATACGTGGGTGTGGGATAAAAGTAATTAGTTATGAGTTAAGAGTTTTGAGTTAAGAGTTAGATGAAAGTATTGCTTCGAAGCGTCACTTTCAAAACTCAAAACTCAACACTCAAAACTCAACACTCAAAACTCAACACTCAAAACTCAAAACTCAAAACTCAACACTCAACACCCTACACTATAGTAAGCTCTTTCGGATACTTCGTTAAGCTTTCGAATCCTTCTTTTGTTATGACAATATCATCCTCGATACGTACTCCTCCAACATTAGGGACATAAATACCTGGTTCAACCGTGAACACGGCCCCTTCTTGCAATAAATCATCGTTATTCTCACTCATGGATGGAAATTCATGTACATCGATGCCAAGACCGTGTCCGATGCGGTGCGGGAAGTACTCCCCATATCCTGCTTTAGTAATATAGTTTCTTGCTGCTTTATCAATATCTCCGATTCTTGTGCCAACGCTACAAATCGAAAGTGATGCATTTTGCGCTGCTAACACCGTTTCATAAATGCGGCGTTGTTCGTCATTTATTTCTTGATATACGACAGTTCTAGTAATATCAGAGCAATAGCCATCTAAAACAACACCAAGATCAAATAAAACAAAATCTCCTCGATTGATTTCCGTAATTCCCGGATTACCATGAGGGTCAGCTGTTTTAGCTCCTGTTAATACCATTGTTGAAAATGACATTTCTCTAATCCCTTTCCGCTTTAATTCGTATTCAATTAAGGCTAATATGTCCATTTCAGTTTTACCTGATTTAATTGCGCTTACGCCAACTTCAACTCCGAAGTCAGCAAGTTGGGCTGCTTGTTTTAAAATTGCTAACTCTTGATCATCTTTTATTAATCGTAACGAGTGCATTTTTTCTTCGACTGAAATAAAGTTCGCATTTTTATAAATGTTGTTCAACGCATTTGCTCGTGAATAGGAAATGTGTTCTTGTTCTATTGCAATGCTATTTCCAATTTGATTTCTCTTATGTAAATAATTTTCGATAAGCTCCCAATAGTTTTCTGAATCACTGTAGCTAATAATATCGTATTCCCATCCAGCAGCTATCGCTTGTGGCTTTTCCATATTAGGACAAACCATTACAGGTTCAGCATTAGGAAATACGAAAATGCCAATTAATCGTTCGTGTGGCTCAGAATAAAACCCTGATAAATAAAATACATTTGCTTTCGCTTGTACAAATGCGAAGTCAATGTCTTTTTCGCGAAGCCAATCCACTAATCGCTCTAAACGTTGATTCATTCAGATCACTTCCTATTTCAGTTTTTTATGTATGTATTAAACCTTACCATTTTTCGAGGCAATTGTTAAATAACTCAGTCGTCAA
>SKSA01000066.1 GCA_007118195.1 Anaerobacillus sp.
GCTCCGTCATTTGCTTCTCCTGCAATTTCAAAACCATTTTTTGTTAAAATATCTTTAATCATCATTCTCATAAATGCTGCATCGTCTACTATTAATATTTTATGCGCCATCATTGGTCCTCCTCATGTTTTCATCTATAAAATTTTATTGTAAATTTTTCAAACGGTCTGTTTGACTGATGATATCTGTTACCCTGACTCCGAAGTTTTCTTCAATAACGACTACTTCACCTTTAGCAATAAGTTTATTATTCACTAAAATATCTACAGGCTCGCCAGCTAGTTTATCAAGTTCAATAATTGACCCTTGCGATAATTCAAGAATTTCTTTTATTGAGCGTTTTGTTCTACCTAATTCAACAGTTACTTGAAGCTGAATGTCTAGTAACATATTTAAATTTTTTGATTCATTGTCGTTTAAACTTGGTGCATCAAAATTTGAAAATGCCACTGGTTGTACATTGGCAGCTCTTTGATTTTGACTAGCGTACGCTGGACCACCAAAGCTCTGTGGTTGCCTAGGTGCAGGTGGCTGTTCATAATATTGACCTTGAGGTGCTCCGTGCTGTTGCATTTGCCCCCCATGCTGTTCATACGATTGCGGTGCTTGCTGTGGTGGTTGTTCAAAGTGACCCGCTTGTTGTTCTTGTTGTTCTTCACGTAATTGATTAGTCGGTTGATTCCCAACTTCTTCAAGCGCCTCTTCTTCATCACTACTTGGATTCATTAATTGATCGACTAAATCTTTTGCAAAAGAAACGGTTACTAGTTGCATAATTTGCGAGTCTATCAAATTACCAACCTTTAAACTGAAGGATATTTTCACTAAAATATCTTCGTCGGGAATATTCTTAGTTCCTTGCCCTTCCTTTACATCCATTAAATCAATTCCAGGTGGAGAAATATCAACTTTTTTATTAAAAATCGTCGACATGGACGTTGATGCTGAGCCCATCATTTGATTCATCGCTTCTTGAACGGCACTAATTTCCATTTCACCTAATTCATCTGAATTTATTTCCGTACCGTCACCACCTAACATTAAGTTAGCAATAACAGCGGCATCATGTGTTTTTATAACTAGCACATTCATCCCTTCAAAGCCTTCCGTATATTTTACATGAATAGCAACATGTGGCTTTGGAAACTGCTCTTCAAGCTCTTGTTTCTTTATAATGGATACTTTCGGTGTCGTAATATCTACTTTTTGATTTAATAATGTAGATAGAGCGGTCGCAGCACTTCCGAATGAAATATTACCAATTTCCCCTAAGGCATCTTGCTCAATAGAAGAAATATAGTCTTCGAGATTTATAGAGGTTTTATCATCGCTCTCTTCATTATCGTCATTATTAAGCCCACTTAACAAGGCATTAATTTCATCTTGAGAAAGCATGTCACTCATTATTATCGTCCTCCTCAATAAGGTCCGTTACTTGGACAGCAAGTTGGTCTTTCACTTTCCCTGGTTGCCCTAAAAATTTCGGGTTATCCTCTATTATAATAGTTAAAGGATCGTCAATTAAACTATTTAATTCAATCGTATCACCAATATCTAATTGTAAAAACTCTTGAATCGTAATTTCCGATTTACCTAATTCTGCTTTTACAAGCAGAGGAGCATTTCGTACATTTTTTTCTAGTGCTTCGATTTCCTCTGGCAACCGCGTTTTCTTTTTCGTCTGCATCCAATAATGAACGGACAGCTTCGGTAAAATATCTTCTAACACAACATGTGGAAGACAAATGTTAATCATCCCGGAAGCTTCACCAATGGCTGTTGATAAAGAAATAACAACGACGGTTTCATTAGGTGAAACCATTTGTAGAAATTGCGGGTTCACTTCTAAATCATCCATTTGTGGATCTAAATCAACCACGGAACTCCATGCTTCTTGAAAACTTTCAAGCGTCCGTTGAAAAAGTTGTGTCATAATCCTCGTTTCAATTTCTGTTAAGTTATCTACCTTATTAACAGCCGTCCCCCTACCTCCTAAAAGACGATCGAGCATTGCATAAGCAATATTTGGGTTCACTTCAATTAAGAAGCGTCCATCTAAAGGGTACGGTTCAAACACATTTAATATTGTCATTTTGGGTACAGATCGAATAAATTCATCATATGGCAGCTGATCAACAGATGCAACTGAAATTTGAACAAAGGTACGCAGTTGAGCTGAAAAATACGTCGTTAAAAGCCTAGCAAAATTCTCGTGTATTCTCGTTAAGCTTCGAATTTGATCTTTCGAGAAGCGAAGAGCACGCTTAAAATCGTACACTTTGACTTTCTTTTGGTTTTCTTCTTTTTTCAGTTCGTTTGCATCCATTTCCCCAGTTGATAATGCTGATAAGAGGGCATCAATCTCACCTTGCGACAAAACTTCAGCCAAGTGCCTCACCTCTCTATAGTAAAACTTTGCTTTTTACTCGTTTAGCAAAGTTGAACTTTCTTAAAAGTATTCTTGTTATATGTTATTGTAAGACGAAGCCAGTCGTATACACATTTACCACATAGCCTTCTTGCATATATTCATTAACCTTTATCCGAATAGCATTTTCAAGTTTTTCTATTCCTTCTGCGCCTGTAAAGTCGCTTGCGCGCATTCCTGAAAGTTCACGAATAATAATATTTCTAACTTGAAAGTCTCTTTTTTCTAACTCCGTTTTCGCTCTTTGATTATCCACTTGAATTTTAAACGAAACACGAATAAAGTCGTTCGTTAATAGGTTTGTTGTAATTTCATTCGTATCAACAGAAAGTGCAATAATTTCATCAATAGTAGGCTCTCGATCAGGATCCGTAGACTTGTAAAAATAATTGTACAAGACCATCGTTAAAACACCTATTAATGTTAAGGCAATTAAAATGATTAACATTATATTTACTAACTTATTTTTAAACAAATCACAAACCCTCCAA
>SKSA01000067.1 GCA_007118195.1 Anaerobacillus sp.
AGAGAACAGTATATGACGTCTTATTAAGACTTCCAACCCTCGACACTAATCGTGTTGAGGGTTTTTGTTTCGTTCAATTACTTCACTTATAAAGCGATGTTCGTCTTCTAGGAAATCGAAATAAATGATCCGCTGTTCACCGATGATGGAAAGTAGTTTTGTTAATAAAAGTTCATTTTTAATGATGTTGTTCACTGGATAAGGATAAATGTGGCTTCGTACTCTAACCCCTTTATTCCGTTCCATGTCCATGACGATTTTATTTGTATCTGTTTCTATACCGATATTTAAGAAATAGTAATGAAGGGATTGTTCAAATTTTGATTTAATACGATCACTGATGATCACCACAAATTCGGACGAAGCATTTTTTTCGTGAACCAATTTACTTTCATCGGTTAATGAATCTCCTCTCAGTATCAATATCTCAATATAATAATCACTTATGGAGTCAGTTAACCATCTAATGTTCATAATCTCACATCTTTCGATAAATTAATCTATGTTTATATGTATGTGAGAATGTATCGATAAGTTAATAAGTACATAAAAAAGAAGCGACCACTGTCGCTTCTTTTTTATATGTTCTACGTTTTTTTAATGAACGGTACGAAATACGCCGATCACTTTACCGAGGATTGAACAGTTTTGTAGAATAATAGGTTCCATAGATGAATTCTCGGGCTGTAAGCGAATAAAATCTTTTTCTTTGAAAAAACGTTTTACAGTTGCTTCATCTTCTTCTGTCATAGCGACAACAATATCTCCATTATTAGCTGTTTGTTGTTGTCTTACGATCACTAAATCTTTATCGTAAATACCTGCTTCGATCATGCTATCCCCTTGAATAACGAGGACAAAAACTTTATCGTCTCCGACAAACTTTTCTGGAAGTGGAAGGTAATCCTCGACGTTTTCGTAAGCTGTTATTGGTTCCCCGGCGGTCACTTTACCAATGACAGGTGCATATGTAGTAGCTGTCGTTGGAGGTGTGTGTTCGTTTTCAGCATTATTTAAGTTTAGCACTTCAATCGCTCGTGGTTTCGTCGGATCCCTTCGAATAAACCCTTTTTTCTCTAAGCGCGATAAATGTCCGTGAACAGTTGAACTAGAAGCTAAGCCGACAGCCTCGCCGATCTCTCGAACAGAAGGCGGGTACCCTTTTTTTCTAACTTCATCTTTTATGTAATCGAGAATTTCTTGTTGACGCTTCGATACTTTCGTCATCTTATAAGCACCTCACATTTCAATTTCATATTTCTTACCTAAATTATACAATAACATCTGTTCGCAAGCAAACATAAGTTCTAAAAAATCTTGACAAGAACGAATGTTCTTTATATTATAAAGGAGAACAAACATTCTTATAGATAGAAAGTGAAGTGATTTTTATGATTAAACCTATTCGTATATCAATTCAGGATATTAGTATTATCATTTTATCTTTTATATTAATTTCGTTAATGCTGGTATCTGTAAATGGATCTTCAGAGCCAAAATATGAATTACTAATAGAAATAGAAGTAAGAGAAGGCCAGACACTTTGGTCTATTGCAAGCAGCTATGCAGATGGAGTATCTACCCAATCCTATCTTTCTTTGTTAAAATCTCATAACAACTTAGAACATGATCTTATTTATCCAGGACAAAAGCTTCTTGTTCCTCAACAAGCTTCTACAAAGGTGGTTACAAATGAAGGCGATTATTTATTGTCGAGTAAGTACTGAAAAACAAGCGCAACATTCATCGTTACAACGCCAGAAAGAAGAACTAATAAGTTTAGCTAATAAACATAATTATCACGTTTTTAAAGTGATTGCCGAGAAAGAAAGTGGCTTTGATATTGAGAGAGATGGTATCTTTGAACTTTTAGAAGACTTTAAAAAGGGAAATGCAAATGTGTTACTTATTCAAGATGAAACTCGTCTTGGAAGAGGAAACACTAAAATTGCACTCGTTCACCAGTTGGCTAAGTACGGGGTGATTATCCAAACCATTAATGATGATGGTGAGTTAAAGTTATCAGAGACTGAAACGATGGTACTAGAAATTGTTGCGGTTGTTGAAGAGTACCAAAGAAAGTTACATAACTTAAAAATAAAGCGCGGTATGAAAAGAGCACTTGAAAAAGGCTATAATCCGCGGAAAAATTTGCGTAACTCTAAATCGGGTGGACGTTTAAAAAAAGAAGTGCCTTTAAAAGAGATTGTACGCCTAAAAAATATGGATTTAACTTTCCGTGAAATAGCAGCTACGCTAAGAGGATTTGACTACGATGTTTCAAAAGCAACCGTCCACAGACGTTATCAAGAGTATATTAGAGGGCTCAAGGATGAAATATAAATTGATAATAAATGAAAAAAGAGTTTGGTAACACCCATTTATACTAAAAGTTGAAAAACCTCCTCATTTCGTGTACATTTTTAAATATGCTATGAGTATTTTGGAGGTCTTATTAAATGCTATCAAAAGAAAAGATGAACCGTATAAACGAGCTTTCGAAAAAATCAAAAGTTGAAAAGCTTACGAACGAAGAGTTGAAGGAACAGCAACAATTACGGCAAGAATATATTGAAACGTTTCGATCGTCGTTTAAAAATCAACTTCATTCAATCAAAGTAGTTGATGATAAAGGTGAAGACGTTACCCCTGAAAAGTTAAAAGCGAGCAAGGAAAAAGAAAATCGTAACTTAAAGCATTAAAAAACTGATATATAATAGGGCAAGAGTATTTCTGTATATCTTTGTAAAAGAAGCTTTATTCTATAAACATGCAATAATTTTTCGACAAAATTTCATGTTTTACCAGAGATATCCTTGTTAATTTGTGAAAGAAAGTATATGATGAAAAACGAAATAAAAATGTTAAAGAAGAAAGAAAGGATGATCTACTCATGACAGCTCACGTTGATGAATTAGCAATTAATACAGTACGTACACTATCGATCGACAGTATTGAAAAGGCAAACTCTGGCCACCCAGGATTGCCAATGGGAGCAGCCCCAATGGCTTATACATTGTTTGCAAAATTTATGAACCACAACCCAAGTAATCCAGATTGGTTTAATCGGGATCGCTTTGTGTTATCTGCAGGTCACGGTTCTATGCTTTTATATAGTTTATTACACCTCTCAGGATATGATTTATCTTTAGAAGATTTACAAAACTTCCGTCAGTGGGGAAGTAAAACTCCAGGTCACCCGGAATTTGGACATACTCCAGGTGTAGATGCAACAACTGGACCTCTCGGACAAGGTGTTGCAATGGCAGTAGGGATGGCAATGGCTGAAAGACATTTAGCTAGTGTTTATAACAAAGAAGATCTTGAAATCGTTGATCATTATACATATTCAATTTGTGGTGATGGAGACTTAATGGAAGGTGTATCAGCAGAGGCTGCATCACTTGCTGGACATCTTAAGCTAGGGCGCTTAATTGTGTTGTACGATTCAAATGATATTTCTTTAGATGGTGAATTAAACCGTTCATTTAGTGAGAGTGTTGAGGATCGCTATAAAGCATATGGCTGGCATGTAATCCGTGTTGAAAATGGAAATGATGTTGAAGAAATTAGTAAAGCGGTTGAACTAGCTAAACATGATGAACGACCAACACTAATTGAAATAAAAACAATTATTGGTTTCGGATCTCCTAATAAAGCTGGAAAATCAGCATCTCACGGTGCTCCACTAGGGAAAGATGAAGTAAAACTTACGAAAGAAGCGTACAAGTGGACCTATGATCAGGATTTTCACGTTCCAGAAGAAGTAACTGAGCTTTTTGCAACGGTTAAAGAATCAGGAACTGAAAAAGAACAACAGTGGAACGAGTTATTAAACCAATACGAAGAAAAATATCCTGAGCTAGCTCGTGAGTTTAAGCTTGCTATGAGTGGACAACTTCCTGAAGGTTGGGATCAAAACTTACCAGTATATGAAGCTGGCAAGGATAACGTTGCCACTCGTTCTTCATCTGGTGAAGCGTTAAATGCATTAGCTAAAAATGTATCACAAGTATTTGGAGGTTCTGCTGACTTAGCTTCTTCCAATAAAACGATGTTAAAGGACGAAGGAGATTTCACTCGCGAGGATTACAGTGGCAGAAACGTTTGGTTTGGTGTAAGAGAGTTTGCGATGGGAGCAGCACTGAACGGTATGGCACTCCATGGTGGTGTAAAACCATTTGGTGCAACATTCTTCGTTTTCTCTGATTACTTACGTGCAGCCATTCGTTTATCGGCATTACAGAATTTACCTGTCACATACGTATTTACTCATGACAGTATTGCTGTTGGGGAGGATGGTCCGACTCATGAACCGGTGGAACAATTAGCATCTCTTCGTGCAATGCCTGGCATTTCGGTAATTAGACCTGCAGATAGTAATGAAACGGTTGCAGCATGGAAGTTAGCTTTAGAAAGCAAAGATGAGCCAACATTGTTAGTACTTTCTCGTCAAAACTTAATGACACAAGAAGGTACGAAAGAAAATGCATATGAAGGTGTAAAAAAAGGAGCTTATGTAATATCTCCTGCTAAAGGAAATGTCAATGGATTGTTGCTTGCAACGGGATCGGAAGTTGAGCTTGCAGTGAAGGCTCAAGAGCAACTTGAAAAAGATGGGATTTATGTTTCTGTTGTTAGCATGCCAAGTTGGGATCGCTTTGAAAAACAGTCACAACAATATAAAGAATCGGTGCTTCCACAAGATGTAAAAGCTCGTGTTGGAATTGAAATGGGCTCATCTTTAGGATGGCATAAATATGTAGGCGATAAAGGCACAGTTATTGCGATTGATCAATTCGGTGCATCGGCACCTGGCGAGAAGATCATGGAAGAATACGGCTTTAGCGTTGAGAATGTTGTTGCTAAATTAAAAGCAACTCTCGAAAAATAAATTTCATCGAGGCTGACTCAATTCAGAGTCAGTCTCGCTTTTCTCTTATTCGACAAAAGTAGTGCTGTAATTTTCCGCTATATGACAATCATTTCTATGGACATGCATTATAGTTATATGTAGAAATGAATGAATGGAGGACAATTACATGAGGCACTATTACATTTATTTATTGAAGCCTGAAGTTGCCGCCAGTTATTTTGGTAAAGAATGGTTAATTTTTCAACTTTTTTTCGAAGGAGAAACAGCGAATAATGAATTAAAAGAAGTAGTTCAAAAGCAAGTTAAATATATTTCTAGCACGCTGCCTTCACTCCAAATACGTAAGAATCTTGAGAAATCATTAAAAATAAGAAATGATTTTTACGTTCTTAATGAACATTATTACTTAGATATAAAACCGTTAGAAAGTAAAGCAGTACTAAAAGATCACGGGCATTTAATTACGATATCCGCAAGCGGTAGTTATCAAGCTGAGACTGTTTTTTTTGAAGTACTACGCAAAGTAAACTCGTGTTTTTTTGCAGTTGATTTTGAAAATAAAAATTACGGGTGGTTAAACCCTGTAAAACAAGTAAATTATATATAATGAATGATTTTATTATTAAAAAGCTAGTTTATTCGCAAAAGATCGTTTGAAAAGTAACAATATTTTACGAAAACAGCCTAAACAAAAACTTTTAAAAAACCTCTATAGATACTTTAATTCGACAATTGATTAGGTTATAATTAATTGGATGCAAATGGCTGTCTACTATAATTGAATGTAGGCTTAACTACAAGGAGGAAATAAAGCATGTGGATTAATATTTTAATCGGCGTATTATCTTTAATTGCCGGTGCTGCGATTGGCTTTTTTATTGCCCGCAAAACAATGATGAATTATTTAAAGAAAAACCCACCTATTAACGAAAAAATGTTAAGAGTGATGATGATGCAAATGGGCATGAATCCATCACAGAAAAAGATCAACCAAATGATGAAAGCAATGAATAATCAAACAAAGTAATAAAGCTTAAGCACTCCCCTTGGAGTGTTTTTTCATTTTGTATGAAAAATATGAAGGTGTTTTAACTCTCGTAGATTAGCTTACCCTAGTTGACAAAAATACTTAGCAGGGGTATGGTATGAGTAGAGGTGAAACTATGGAAAAAGAACAAGTTTTAAACATTCCGTTACATCCTGACAAAAATCCAGCTGTCATAAGGCGAGAAGAAGAAAAAGCGAAGTTAATTAATCGGCTAAAACGAATTGAAGGACAAGTGAGAGGTATTCAACGGATGGTTGAAGATGACCGCTATTGTGTAGACGTGTTAGTCCAAGTCTCTGCTGTTTCAGCAGCTTTAAAAAAGGTCGGATACACGCTTTTAGAAGATCAT
Source organism: Anaerobacillus sp. (assembly GCA_007118195.1). GTDB lineage: Bacteria > Bacillota > Bacilli > Bacillales > Anaerobacillaceae > Anaerobacillus. The sequence continues at coordinate 6,274 of SKSA01000067.1, forward strand.
ACTCGAGGCTGTGTAAGTCAAGCTGTCGCTCATGGCGAAGGTGACGAGGCCATCGAAGAATTGATGAAAGTCATCCAACAATTTTCGAGGGCTTAAGATGTAATTTAGCTCTTATTTCCGTCGTTAGTAACTCTTTACGCTTTAAATGCGTAAAACTTTTTATAAAATTTATTAAGTAGGGAGATGTTGAAAGATGAATACAGTAACAATTACAGTTGAAGGAATGACTTGTGGTCATTGTAAGAAAGCGGTTGAAGGAGCATTATCAAAGCTTGACGGTGTAGCAAGTGCAGAAGTTGACTTAAATGAAAAAAATGTTACAGTACAGTTTGATAGCTCTAAAGTAACGGAAGAACAATTAAAAAGTGAAATTGACGACCAAGGTTATGATGTTGTTTAACATCTAGCTTTAATAAAGAGGTTAATTCATGAGTGCCACTTGCTCTTCTTATGAGAGAAAGACACGTGAGTTAGCCTTTTTTATTTTGAGTGCCTTTTACTTTACTTCTAATACCCGAGGACGTTAATATAGCTATATTAGGTTTGTAAGGTGGTTGCAGTAATGATACTAAGAAGAATGATTATTCTTATCAATATAATTGTGATATCAACGTTTGTTTGGATGGGGCAAAAACAGCATATTCTTGTTGGGGAAGGTGATAGCCCTACCCTTCCGTTAGTTGGTTATCAAGCACCTGACTTTAGCCTAGAAACTTTTGATGGGGAAGTCCTTTCTTTTTATGACGATCTTTTAGGAGAGCCGGTTTTCATTAATTTTTGGGCGTCATGGTGTCCTCCTTGTCGGGCAGAAATGCCAGCCATGGTTGATGTTGCTCATCTTTATGAAAATGAAATCAACTTTATAGGAATTAACGTTGCCACTCAAGATGGAAAAAACCAAGCGGTGCAATTTATTGAGGAATATCAAGTTCCATACCCAAATCTAATTGATGAAAATGCCACTGTCTCAAGGAATTATCAAGTTCCTCCAATTCCTACAACCATAGTAATCGATCAAGAAGGTACAGTTGTTTTTCGAAAAGTCGGTGGTATGACTAAGAGTGAAATGATTGCAGCTGTTAAAGAAGGATTGGAAGGGAAGGAATAAAATGCTTAATGAGTTAGAGGGTATTCAACTAGGACCGATTTTCTTATCGTTTCAAATTTTATCAATAGCACTTAGTGTAGTTGTCGCTTATTTTACTTTTGCTTATTGTGTAAAAAGAGATTTCCCACAAATTAAGAGTGAGATATTAGATAAATTTCAAACGAGCTTAGTTATCTTTTTAATCACTTACAAAATCACGCCACTGTTTTTTGAACCTTCTTTGATATTTTCACCATCAAAATTATTAATATATTCAGGAGGACCATTTGCTTTTCAAATTTCTGCACTAGTAAGTTTAAGTTATATTTTGTATCACCATATTTCTAACAAATGGTCTTTAAAAATAGTTGATCATTTTGCTGTTGCTAGTTTTGCTTACTTCATTGTCAGTAATTTAGTTTTAAAAACGTACGGGTCCGCTTCTTTTTATGAGTTTGGTTGGATTCATAATGACATCGTATTTCACCCATTGAACTTATATTATGTCATCCTTTTCAGTTTATTTTTATGTAGTTCTATTATTTTGCTTAAGCAACAAAAAAATGGTGTGCTTGCGATCTTACTGTTGCTTTCTTTTTTCTTTATAGAAGCGATATTGGCACCATTTACCGTATAAGGTTTATAATACTTGTTTATTAACTGTAACGATATTTAGTGATAATATAAAATAAGTTGTGTTATAATAATGTTTATAGTGTTAAAGTTCAGAGGAGGTATTTCCGTATTATGACCTATTTAGCTACTGGAATAGCAATTTTTATGGCTTTTATGGCATTTTTTATACGAATGAAAGCAACGAAAAAACCAGCTACTGTAAAAAAGATTGTTTTACCACCTCTCTTTATGTCGACTGGCTTTTTTATGTTCTTGTACGAGCCGGCGCAAATAAGTTTTACGCAAGTTTTAGAAGCGTTGGCGTTAGGAATTTTCTTTTCGATATTTTTAGTAAGAACATCAAAGTTTGAAATCAGAAATCATCAAATTTATTTAAAGAAAACGAAAGCATTTTTATTTATTTTAATTGGACTTCTACTATTTCGTTTATTCTTAAAATATGTTTTAGGTTTTTATATCGATCCAGTTCAACTTAGTGGAATGTTTTTTATTGTCGCATATGGAATGATTGTTCCGTGGCGTATTTCGATGTTTATTGGCTTTAAAAAATTAGAACGCCAATTAAAGAAAATAAAACAGGACGAAGAGCCTGTTAACGATAAGATTATTCCAGTTCAAAATTAATGATTAGATCTAAAAATGGATTAGCAAAACCTTTTGGGGGCATGCTAATCCATTTTTTTATCCACTTGCAACTAGGTGGGCGCTCTGTGCATTTCTTATAACTGTAAATATTGGTTGTAAGTCGATTTATCGATGTTTTTCTCTGAAAGTTTTTTGACCAAAAATTTATGGTCACGTTTAGGAGTAGCTAAACAATAGCCTTTTATAATCAGATCTCTTGAAATGGTTTCCGCTTTTTCCTCTAAGGCGATCTCACCGATTTTTCCCTTTATTTTATCTCTGGCAACATCACGAAAAATTGATGGGACAGGCTCTACAAGTTCTTCTAAAAACATTTTTCCTTCGTCGTTCCAAAGGTGTTTCGTTTCTTCAATATAGTAATCTTGCCAGTCTAAGATTGATTTGCCATCTTCTTTTGGCATTTTCTTCAAAAATTTACGGAACATAAAGTATCCGCCGATACACATCAGTACAAAAATAAACACTGACCATAATACCATAAACCACATGAATAAATCATTTGGCATCTCATTGTCACCTCAAATTAAAATTCCATAACAAAAACATTGTAGCATAAAAAAGAAAAAACATGTTGTATTTTGCATTAAAGAGTTTTCCCCGTTTACATCGTATTTTATAAGCAAAAATTTCAAATTAAATTAACTGTCTCTTCTGAAAGTAAGCGTTTCCATTTAGTTTCTCGTTTGCATATGGTATATATAGAAAGAGAGAGAAATAGGAGGTTAAAAAATGGAGAGAAAATCAACACATTTTGAAACGAAGGTCGTTCACAGCGGGTATGATTCTAAAAACCATTTAGGGAGTTTATCAACACCAATCTATCAAACATCTACGTTTACGTTTGATACGGCTGAACAAGGAGAAAAATTTTTTGCAGGGGAAGAGGAAGGCTATATTTATTCTCGTTTAGGAAATCCGACGGTAACCGCCTTACAAGAAAAGGTAGCTGATATTGAAGGTGGCCAGGCGTGTTTAGCTTTTGGTTCTGGGATGGCAGCGATTTCTGCTGTTTTACTTTCGTTAACAAAAGCGAATGAACATGTTCTTGTCTCACAAGGAATTTACGGTTGTACTTACGGGTTACTAACATTAATGGAAGAGAAGTATCAAATTTCTCACGATTTTTCTACGATGGAAAGCGAAGAACAAATCAAGGAACTCATTAGGCCAGAAACTGCTTGTATTTACCTTGAGACTCCAATTAATCCGACGATGAAGGTTATCGATATTGAAATGGTTGTTCGTATCGCCAAGCAGTATGACATTCCGGTAGTCGTTGACAATACCTTTAGTACGCCATATTTACAAAAGCCGCTAGAGATGGGCTGTGATGTTGTTGTTCATAGTGCTACTAAATATTTGTGTGGTCATGGTGACGTTGTTGCAGGTCTTGCGATTGGCACGAAAGAATTAATGAACCATATTGCAATGACGACACAAAAGGATATTGGTGGGATTTTAGCTCCGTTTGATGCATGGCTATTATTACGCGGTTTAAAGACGTTGCCAGTTCGTATGGACAGACATTGTGAAAACACGAGGAAACTAGCAGAGTGGCTTAGTGAACAACCACTTATTAAAGCTGTTTATTATCCGGGTGATCCAAGTCACCCTGATTACGCGATTACGAAAAAGCAGATGAAACAAGGGGGAGGACTATTCTCTTTTGAAATCGATGGAACGAAGCAAGATGCACAGCGCTTCATCAATCATCTAAAAATGATCAAAATCGCCGTTAGTTTAGGTGATCCAGAATCGTTAATTCAGCATCCGGCAACGATGACCCACTCTCCAGTCCCAGAAGATGTAAGGTTGTCGATGGGGATTACCGACCAATTAATTCGTTTGTCTGTCGGATTGGAAGCTTGGGAAGATATTCGTGATGACATTAAACAAAGTCTCGATCAAATGGTCGAGAGTGAGAAATAAAAATAAAGTGTTTTTTCCATAAAGTACTCTAGCAGGTGTTTGTGAGCCAAAAATAGAAAAGGTGACCCGATAAAAGACTATGCTTTTTGGGTCACCTTTAATTGGTTTTCAACGATTACTTTTGGGTGTTTTTGATTCATACTGAGGTAAACTCCGATAAAGATAAAGAGACTACCAATGAAGAATGTCGCTGTTAACTGTTCTTTTAAGAAGAGCCAACCGAAAAAGCTTCCGACAATCGGCTGTAAAAAGAAGAATAATCCTGCTTGGTGGGCCGGTGTAAGTTGCAAGCCTTTATTCCAGCTAAACAAGGCTAAAGCTGTTGAAATAATACCAACATATAATACGCTCAAAATGATCGGTAAACTGAATAAATCACTATAGTGCCATTGGTTAATTTCAATAAAAAT